>DATBBO010000482.1:0-5314 GCA_036270995.1 Dongiaceae bacterium
CATGTCGATGGCCGAGAGGTGCAGCTCCGGCAGCCTGCCGCAGAAATCCTCCACCAGCCGGCCATAGGAGGGGTGCAGGAAGGGTCGGCAATCGACGCCTTCCCCGCCCGTGTTGGGATTCGAGGTCCCGCGCAGGAAGACACGGGCGCCCGGTGCGGGACGGCTGTCGCGCGCCAACCCCTGCTGTGCCAGATAGCGATCGGCCTCCCGGTCCAGCAGGATCGGCGAAAAGCCGGGCGGCTTCTTGCGGCGCGCCTCGGTCTTGGCCGCGGCCAGCTCTTCGATGCTGCGGCGACCATCGCCCACCACATTGGCCGGCCTGTCGAGGCGCACGCCCACGACAGAGGGCCGCACATAGAAGAAGCGCACCTGGTCGCCCTCCACATGCTCCTCGACCACGAGCTGTGGATAGGCTTGGCCGGCGGCACGGAAGGCCTCGCGCAAGGCCGCGGGATCGCGGAGCCAGGGATAGACCTGCCGGCCCTGCCCGGCCCGGCAGGGCTTGACGCAGACGGGCCCCCCGAGGGCCGCGAACATCGCTTCGGCCCCGGCGATGTCCGAAGCCGCGAAGCGCTCGCCGGCCGGGACCGGCACGCCGAGCCCGCCCAGCAGGCGCTTGATGGCATGCTTGTCCGCGCTCAAGCGGGCGAACCCCCGATTGACGTGATGGGCCTGCCGGCTATCGGCGGGATCGGGATCGGAGATCAGGATCGCCTGGCTGTAGAAATAGCGCTGCCCGGCGATGATGAGCCTGAGCCAGGGCTCGGGCACCCCGCCATGGCTGCGCGGCGCCATGATCCTCTCGACGGGAATGCCCCTCTGCCGGGCGGCGTGGAAGATGCAGCCGGAATGGACATCGTCGGGCCAGTCCGTGAGGTCGGGGACGATCATGCGGGCGGCATCCATGGCGCCGTCATCCATAGCATGACCCGAGGGATTGGCACCTGCCGCGACTGATGGGTTTCTCGCCGCTCTCTCTACTGTCGTCATCCCGGCGAAAGTCGGGATCCAGTGTTGCAAGAGCTCACTGGTCGCCCTGGACCCCGGCTTTCGCCGGGGTGACGGAAGAGAGACGGGCAGAGCCAAATGCGACAGCCCTGCCAGCCACCCGGCGGCCATGCTAAGCCTCCCTCATGCAATACGAGCCTCCCCTCCTCCCCGGCCGGCTGCTGCGCCGCTACAAGCGCTTCCTCGCCGATGTTGAGATGGAGGGCGGGGTCGATACGGTCCATTGCGCGAACCCCGGCTCCATGATGGGGCTGGCCGCGCCCGGAGCCCGGGTCTGGCTCTCCCGCAGCGCCAATGCCGCCCGCAAGCTGCCCCTCACCTGGGAGCTGGTCGAGGCGCGGGGCTCTCTGGTCGGCGTGAATACGGGCCATGCCAACCGCCTGGCCGAGGAGGCCTTGGCCCGGGACCGGATCCCGGAACTTTCGGGCTATGACCTCCGGCGGCGGGAGATCGCCTGCGGGGAAGCCTCCCGCATCGATTTCCTGCTGACCGGCCCTGGCCGTCCCCCCTGCTATGTCGAGGTCAAGAGCGTGACCCTGTCCCGGGCCGCGGCGGCGGAGTTCCCCGATGCGGTCACGGCCCGGGGTGCACGCCATCTCAAGGAGCTGATGGCGCTGCGCCGGCAAGGCGCGCGTTCGGTGATGCTGTTCCTGGCCCAGCGCGGGGATTGCCGGCAATTCGAGGTCGCAGGCGATATCGACCCCGCCTATGCTGCCGCGCTCATGGCGGCGCGCGCGGCGGGGGTCGAGATCCTGGCCTATGGCTGCCGGGTCTCGCCCGAAGGGATCGAGCTCGCCGATCCCCTGTCGCTGCCCGCTGGCCTCATGCCGTCTCCGGTTGCCAGCCTCTTGCAAAATCGGTCTCCAGGGCCTTAATTGCGGACATGAACTCCCGCCAGGAAACACCCACGGAATGGCAAGGCGAGGCCCGGCGCATCAAGCTGCACGGGCCCGAGGCCTTCGAGGCGATGCGCAGGGCCGGTCGGCTCGCCGCCGAGACCCTCGATATGATCACCCCGCATGTGCGCGAGGGGGTCACGACCGGCATCCTCGACAAGCTCTGCCATGACTTCATCGTCGATCACAAGGCGATCCCCGCCCCGCTCAACTACCGCGGGTTCCCGAAATCGATCTGCACCTCCATCAACCATGTGGTCTGCCACGGCATCCCGGGCGACCGGAAGCTGGCGGATGGCGATATCCTCAATATCGACGTCACCGTCATCCTCGATGGCTGGCATGGCGATACCAGCCGCATGTATTTCATCGGCAAGCCGAGCGTGAAGGCCCATCGCCTGGTGGATGCCACCTATCGCGCCATGATGGCCGGCATCGAGACGGTGCGGCCGGGCTCGCGGCTGGGGGATATCGGGGACGCGATCCAGAAGCTCGCCGAGGGCGAGCGCTTCTCCGTGGTGCGCGATTTCTGCGGCCATGGCATCGGGCGCATCTTCCACGACGCGCCGAGCGTGCTGCATTTCGGGCGCGCCGGCACGGGGGCCGAGATGAAGGAAGGCATGTTCTTCACCGTCGAGCCGATGATCAATGCCGGCCGCTTCGAGGTGAAGGTGCTGGAGGATGGCTGGACGGCTGTCACCCGCGACCGCTCGCTCTCCGCCCAGTTCGAGCACACGGTCGGCGTCACCGCCGACGGGGTGGAGATCTTCACTCGCTCTCCCGCCGGTCTCGATTTCCCGCCCTACCACGCGTGACGCCCTTCCGCTCTTGATGGGCGCGCCGCCGGACAAGCCGCATTATCTCGGCCACCGGCAGCGCCTCCGCGAAAAGCTGCTGGAAAAAGGCCCCGATTCCCTCGCCGATTATGAGCTTCTCGAGCTCCTGTTGAGCCAGGCGATTCCGCGCATCGACGTCAAGCCGCTGGCCAAGGACCTGCTGCGCCGCTTCCATGGCTTCGCCGCCGCGGTGGCCGCTGAACCAGCCGAGCTTCTGAAGGTACCGGGCATGGGCGAGGCCGCCGTCGCGGCGCTGAAGACCGTGCGCGCCGCGGCGCTGCTGATGGCGCGCCAGGAGCTCGAGGAGCGGCCGGTCATCGCCAATTGGCAGGGCCTGCTGGACTACTGCCGCGCGAACCTGGCCGAAGAGAAGATCGAGCAGTTCCACCTTCTCTTCCTAGACGGCCGCAACGCCCTCATCGCCCATGAACGCCAGCAGACCGGCACCGTGAACCACGCGCCGGTCTATCCCCGGGAGGTCGCCAAACGCGCCCTCGAGCTGGGGGCGCGCGCCATCATCATGGTCCACAACCACCCGAGCGGCGATCCGACACCATCCCGCGATGACGTCGCCATCACCAAGGCTTGCGCCGCCGCGCTGGAGAAGCTCGATATCATCCTGCACGACCATGTCGTCGTCGGCCGCAAGGGCCATGCGAGCCTCAGGAGCCTGGGGCTGATCTAGCTGGCTGAGGCGGATACGAGCCGGATCTGATTATCCATCGGTCACGGCGCCGGCAGGTCGGCACGTTTCGACCACGCAATGATCGCGCCGATCACGGTCGTGACCGCGAGCGCCGCCCCGAATTCGTCGATATACCAGTCGGTGGCCCCGGTGTTCGTCGTCAAAGGCGTGAATATCTGCTGGACGATCGTATTGTGCACGCCGTGCAATAGGGCCGCAGGCCACACGCTTCCCGAGCGTAGGCGCAACCATGCAGCGATGAAGCCCAGCGCTGTTGTCATCACGGTAAAGCAGATGAGCTTGTACCAGTCCGGCGTGCTGCCCGGACCGTACTCACCCAGCAGCATTGCCGGATAGTGCCAAGCCGCCCACAAGAGGCCGCTGATCAGGCCCACTCCGACAAAGCCCGTGACCTTCGCCAGTTGCGGGACCAGAAAGCCGCGCCAGCCAATTTCCTCCCCAAGCGCGCGTGCGATCGACATGACCAGGCCGGCAGTGAGGGTCAGGAGCATATAGCCGATCAACCCCACAGCCGCGGGCGCGCTTCCGAACCCGTAGTCGCGGGTTACGGTTGCAGCGAAGTCGGCGTTGTAAAAGCCGCCAAGGCCCAGCACCCACACCGCAAGATAGGCCGGCAAGACGTAGAGCACGGGGATGATCAGCGCCCAGCGGATATAGCGCCAGGAGCCCCATCGCCAACCCAAGGTGGCGATATCTTCGCGGAAGAGCAGGATCGTTATCACGGCGGCCAGTGCGGGACACCACATCGCAGCCACGACTAGCACGCGCACGCCGTTGCCCTGCGCGTGGTGATTCAGAAACTCCATCGGTAGGGTCAGCAACAGTGTAAGCACATAGAACAGCCCGATTTTCAGCCAGATTCGATCCTTCTCGCCCCGCGCCTGGGCATCGGCATCGAGCCGACCCGATAGTTGCCCGGTCGTCATTGCGTTACCTCCATTCGGCGGCGTTTAAGTCATCTTCACGATCTCCCGCCGCCCGGGGAAATGTGGAGCATCCTCAATTGGGAACAGTGATCAGCACGATCGGCAGAAAAGCCGGCAAAGCCGGTCCGAGCTTCGCCGTGTTGTAGATCTCGCGCGCGACGTCCCAGGGCTTCCAGCGGTCGCCGGGCGCAGTGTTGCCCAGCAGGACGATCGAATGGCCGGTGGCTGGCATCAGTACATTTGCGTTGCCGTAGCCCTCGAGCGCCCCGGCATGCCAAATCGGGCCGCCGGGTTCGATAAGCCAGCCGCTGGCATAGATCGTTTTGGCGCCGCTCGACAGCGTGGGGACGGTGAACATCTCCTCGAGCGATTTCTTCGGCAACAGGGTCGCATTGAGCAAGGCCCGGTCCCAACGCTGCATATCCGACGCGTTCGAGGCGAGATTGCCGGAGGCGAAAGTCTTGTCGGCCTCGCCGAGCGGTGCGGCCCTCCAGCCCTTGCCGTCCGGCGCATAGCCTTGAGCAAAGTCATGATCGGTGCGCGCGCCGAGTTGATAGGACGAGTTCATTCCCAGCGGCTTGAGGATGCGCTCCTCGACGAAGCGCGCCAACGGCATTCCGGAAAGCTTGGCGACGACGGCACCGGCTAGGTCGTAGGCGCAGTTGCTATAGGTGAAGTGCGCGCCAGGCGGGGAACTGCAGTTCCAGGCGATTGAGATTCTCGATCAAGGCCGTGTCGTCGAAACGGCTGCCGAGGGGCGCCTCGCAGGCCTCCGTGTCGGGGGAAATCCCGCTGCTCATCGTCAGGACCTGGTGCAAGGTCAATTTGCTCGCGTACCGATAATCCGGGAGGTAGTCGGAAAGCAGCGCGTCGAGCGAGAGCTTGCCCTCGTCGCGCAGCATGTAGACGCAGGTCGCCGTGAACTGCTTGCTGAGCGAGGCG
>DATBBO010000483.1:0-16040 GCA_036270995.1 Dongiaceae bacterium
TCTCGCGCCTCTCTGATGCTGTGGGCGAGCCCGGCGATGAATGCGGGATGTGTCCCTACCGTCGGCACACGGACATAGACCTCGCCACCATGGGCCTCCGCCAGCTTGCGATAGTCGATGTCGAGTTCGACCAGCGTTTCCGAATGCTCGGAGACAAAGGCGACGGGCACCAGCAGGATCGGGCGCTTCTCCTCCGCCGCGGCGACGATCAACTCATCGGTCGGCGGGCCGACCCAGGCGAGCGGCCCGACGCGGCTCTGGAACCCGAGCTCCCAATCCCCGTCCTCGAGTTCCAGCGCGGCGGCAAGCGCGCGGCAGGTGATGTCGACCCGCTCCACATAGGGATCGCCCGACCTGGCGATCTTCACCGGCAGGCCATGGGCGGTGAAGATGATCCGGGGTGCCTGATCCGGCCGGCGGCGCCGGATCTCGGCGAGGCCTTCGCGGGTGAGCGCGGCCATCGCCTCGATGAAGCCCACCTCCGCGGGATAACAGCAGACGGCGCGCGTCGGTGCCGAGATGCCTGCCGCCCTCGCCGCGCCTGTCCAGGCGGCAAGGGAAGATTCCGTGGTCGTGGTCGAATATTGCGGATAAAGGGGCAGCAGCAGGATCTGGTCGGGCCGATAGGATGCGACCTCGCGGACCGTCTCGTCCGAGAAGGGCATCCAGTAGCGCATGGCGATGAAAACCCCTGTTTCGGCGCCAAGCTGGCTCTCCAGCGCCGCCGCCTGCGCCTGCGTATTCGCCAACAACGGGGAGCTGCCGCCGATCTGCTCATAAATCCGACGGGCGACCGGCGCGCGGCGGCGGGAGATCAGCCGGGCGATCATCCAACGCAATGGCTGAGGCAGGCGGATGATCGCCGGATCGCTGAAGAGGTTGTAGAGAAAAGGCTCGACCGCCGCGAGGCTATCGGGTCCGCCGAGATTGAACAGGACGACGGCGAGCCTGTTCATGACCTCGCCTGGCGGATGCGCTCCACCAGCCGCTCGACATGGGGGATCGGCGTCTCCGGAAGGATGCCGTGTCCGAGGTTGAAGACGAAGGGCCCTTGCCCCAGCGTCGCCAGAATGCGGTTCGTCTCTCGCTCCAGCGCCTCGCCCCCGGTCAGGAGCAGGACCGGATCGAGATTACCCTGAAGGGCGAGATGAGGCTGCAGTTCGGAGGCAGCCCAGTCGAGCGGCAGGCCGCTATCGAGGCTCAGTGCCGCTGCCCCGCTTTGCCGGGCGAAATCGCCATAGAGCAGGCCCGCACCCCGCGGGAAAAGGATGATCGGAACCTCGGGATGGAGCGCCTTCAGCCGCCGGGTGATGCGGGTCAGCGGCTCCAACGACCAGCGGCGGCGCTCGCGCTCGGCCAGCGCCCCGGACCAACTGTCGAAGATCTGCAGTGCCTCGGCCCCGGCCAGGATCTGCGCCGAAAGGTAGCCGATCGTGGTCTCCACAAGGAGATCGATCAGCCGGCCGAAGAGATCCGGTGCCTCATAAGCCATCCGCCGGGCATTGAGGAAATCGCTGCCGCCCGCCCCTTCGATCATGTAACTGGCCACGGTCCAGGGAGCCCCGGCGAAGCCGATGAGGGTCGTCTCCGGCGGCAAGGCGGCAGAGAGATGCCGCAGCGTCTCGAAGACCGGCGCAAGGCGGTCCTGAAGGCCCTCGGCAGATAGGCGATCCACATCTCCGGCCGATCGTATGGGCTGGAGCAAGGGCCCATGGCCCTCGGCGAAGCGCACGGATTGGCCCAAAGCGTGGGGTACCACCAGGATATCGCTGAACAGGATGGCGCCGTCGAAGCCAAAGCGACGGATGGGCTGAAGGGATGCTTCCACCGCGAGCTCCGGGGTAAAGCAAAAATCGAGGAAGCTCGCGGCCTTTGCCCTGAGCGCCCGATATTCCGGCAGATACCGCCCGGCCTGGCGCATCAGCCAGAGGGGAGACGGCGAGCGCATCTCCCCACCCAGAACCCGCAGCAGAGGCTTCTTTGCTTCCGTTCCGACCGACATGAAGCCCCAGCTCCCGTTATGCCCCGCTTTCACCGCCCCTCTTTCTACTCAAGATAATCGAATCTAAAGATAGATGAGGAAGAGAGGGTGGGGTGAATCGGGGATTAGCGCTCGTCCCCGGATTCGCCTTGAGATATAGACCATTGACAGACGCTGCCCAGATTTCTGGGGACAAGCCGATGGAAAGCGCGGCAATCGGCCACAGGAAAAGCGGGGATAACAGGGATGGATTGGCTGGTGATCGAGATTGTACCCGTCATTGGAAGGCCCCCTTCGGAATCCTTCCCGCCCGGTGAAACCAGGGGAGGAGACTCGGGCTTGCCGGGGTCGAATCCGGGCTCGGCGGAGGGCCTGGGGATAACCGGATATTTCTGCACCGATTCATCTACCGGAGCATTTTGATGGCGACGGACGAAGATCGTCGGCGATTCCATCTCCATCTCGTCTCCGATGCCACGGGCGAAACCATCAACAGCGTGGCCCGCGCCTGCCTGGTGCAATTCGAGGAGATCGAGCCGACAGAGCATACCTGGTCGCTGATCCGCACCAGCGGCCAGATGGAAAAAGTCCTGGCCGGCATTCGCGATCACGCCGGCATCGTGCTCTTCACCATCGTCAACAAGGATCTGCGCGAGCAGCTCGTCGAAGGCTGCCGCAAGCTGCAGATGCCCTGCATCGCCGTGCTCGATCCCGTGCTGCTGGCGCTGGCGAATTTCCTCGGCCAGCAAGCAACCGGCCTTCCCGGTCGCCAGCACGAGCTCGATGCGGAGTACTTCGCCCGCATCGATGCCATGACCTTCGCGCTGGCCCATGACGACGGCCAGTCGGCGCGCAACTACGAGGAAGCCGATGTGATCCTGATCGGTGTGTCGCGCACCTCGAAGACGCCGACCTGCATCTATCTCGCCAATCGCGGCATCAAGGCGGCCAATGTGCCCATCGTGCCGGGCTGCCCCATGCCGGGCGAGCTGCTTTCGGCGCAGAATCCGCTGATCATCGGCCTGACCAAGGACCCGACGCAGCTCATCCAGATCCGGCGCAATCGCCTGCGTCTTCTGGGGCAGGACGACCAGACCGACTATGTCGATCCGGATTCCGTGCGCGAGGAGCTGGCACAGGCGCGCCGGCTCTGTGCAGAACATGGCTGGCCGATCCTGGACGTGACCCGCCGCTCTATCGAAGAGACTGCCGCCAGCATCATCCAGCTGCTGAGCGAGCATCGCGGCAGTGCCAACGGCGCCTGACGACGCATCGATGGCCCTCGTCCTCGCCTCGGCCAGCAAGGCCCGTCGCGCGCTTCTGGAAGCGGCGGGGCTCGAGATTCTGACCGACCCGGCCGCGGTCGACGAGACGGCGGTCAAGGCATCGCTGACGAGCGAGGGCGCCGGCTCGGAAGACATCGCCCTTGCCCTTGCCGAGCTGAAGGCGCTGCGGGTCTCGGCGCGCCATCCCGGCCTCATCGTGCTGGGGGCCGACCAGATCCTGGAATGCGAGGGACAGCGGTTCGACAAGCCCGAGGACCTGGCCGCGGCGCGGGCGCAGCTGCGCGCCCTGGAGGGCCGGCGCCACCGCCTGATCTCGGCGCTGGTGGCGCTGCGCGACGGCCAGCGCCTCTGGCATCACTGCGGCGAGGCCCTGCTCACCATGCGCCGCTTCAGCGAGGCTTTTCTCGACTCCTATCTCGCCGCGGCCGGGCCGAGGGTGCTGGATTCGGTCGGCGCCTATCAGCTCGAAGGTCGCGGGGCCCAGCTCTTCACCAAGGTCGAGGGCGACTACTTCACGGTGCTCGGCCTGCCGCTCCTGCCGCTGCTCGATTTCTTGCGCCTGCAAGGCGAGCTTCCGGCATGAAGCCCCTCTCCGGCAAGGCCAGGCTCGCCGGCGTGATCGGCTGGCCCATCGCCCATTCCCGCTCGCCGCGGCTCCATGGCTATTGGCTCGAGCGCTACGGCATCGAAGGCGCCTACCTGCCGTTCGCCGTGCGGCCGGAAAGGCTGGCGGCGGCGCTGGCTGGCCTGCCGGCACTGGGCCTCAGCGGGATCAACGTGACCTTGCCCCATAAGGAGGCGGCGCTGGGCCTCTGCGCGAAGGTGACGGAGGCGGCCCGGCGCATCGGGGCCGTGAACACCATCGTGGTTACGGAAGATGGCAAGCTCGAAGGCAGCAACACCGATGCCTTCGGCTTCCTGGCGCATCTGGCGGCGAGCCAACCGGGCTTCCGCCCCGATTCCGGCCCAGCGGTGCTGCTGGGGGCCGGTGGTGCTGCGCGGGCGATCGCCGTGGCGTTGTTGGATGCCGGTGCACCAGAGCTGCGCCTAGTCAACCGCACGCGACTGCGAGCCGAAGCCCTCGCCGCAGCCTTGGGCCCGCATGTCAGTCTTGTCGATTGGGCCGAACGCAGCACAGCGCTTGCGGGAGCCGCCCTCCTCGTCAACAGCACCACCCTGGGGATGACCGGTCAGCCGGCCCTCGCTCTGGACCTCGCGGCTCTGCCGCGCGGGGCTGTGGTCTATGACATCGTCTATGTGCCGCTGGAGACCCCGCTCCTGGCCGCGGCCAGGGCCCGGGGTCATCCCGTGGTCGATGGGCTCGGCATGCTGCTCCATCAGGCTCGGCCCGGCTTCGCCGCCTGGTTCGGCCGCGAGCCGGAGGTGGATTCAGCCCTGCGCGATTTCGTGTTGGCGGGCTGATCGACCATGATCATCCTGGGCCTGACGGGTTCCGTGGGCATGGGCAAATCCACCGCCGCCCGCGAGTTCCGCCGGATGGGCATCCCTGTGCATGACGCCGACAAGGCCGTCCACCGCCTGCTGGGACGGGGCGGCAAGGCCGTCGCCGCCGTCGCCACCGCCTTTCCCGGGGTGGAAAAAGGGGGCGCCATCGACCGTGCTGCGCTGGGCCGGCTTGTCTTCAGCGATCCCGCGGCACTGAAGCGGCTCGAGGCGATCCTGCATCCCCTGGTCCGCCAAGCCGAGCGCGCCTTCCTCGCCCGTGCCCGGCGCCGGCGCCGCAAGCTGGTCGTCCTCGATATCCCGCTGTTGTTTGAGACCGGCGGTGAGGTGCGCTGCGACAAGGTGCTGGTGGTGAGCGCCCCGCGAAGGGTGCAGCTCGCCCGGGTCATGGGCCGGCCCGGCATGACGGCGGAGCGCCTCGCCGGAGTGGAAGCCCGTCAGATGCCGGACGCCGAAAAGCGCCGGCGGGCCGATATCATCATCGAGACGGGGCTCGACCGCCACCACAGCCTGGCCAAGCTGCATCGCGCCTTGCGGCGGCTCACCGCTGGTCGAAGCGCCTGAACCTCTCTTGACATCAGGATTTTATACAATATACAAATGATCCTCCTTATTTTGAGAGGTCTCGGATGGCGAAGCATGTGAATTGGACCGGGGTCTTCCCGGCGGTGACCACCCAGTTCCGGGAGGACTACAGCCTCGACATCGAGGCGACCCAGCGGGTGATCGAGGGCTTGCTGCGGGATGGCGTGTCGGGGCTGATCGTCTGCGGCACGGTGGGCGAGAACTGCTCTCTCAGCCGGGCGGAGAAGGTTTCGGTCATGTCGGCCGCCAAGGAAGTGGTGCGCGGCCGGGTCCCGCTCATCGCCGGCATCGCCGAGTTCACCACGGACTTCGCCATCGAGACCGCGCGCGAGGCCCGGAAGGTCGGCGTAGACGGGATCATGGTGATGCCCGCTTTGGTCTATTCCTCCAAGCCGCATGAAACCGTCGCCCATTACGAAGGGGTGGCGCAGGCGACGGACCTGCCGATCATGGTCTACAACAACCCGCCCATCTATCGGACGGACGTGACCCCCGAGATCCTGACGGCGCTGGCAGGATCCGAGACCATCGTCGCCTTCAAGGATTCCTCCGGCGATACGCGACGCTTCATCGATGTGCGCAATCGCGTGGGCGACCGCTTCGTCCTCTTCGCCGGCCTCGACGATGTGATCGTCGAGAGCGTCATGGTGGGGGCGGTAGGCTGGGTCTCCGGTCTCTCCAACGCCTTTCCCAGGGAGGGAGAGACCCTGTTCCGCCTGGCTTTCGCCGGGCGCTATCGGGAAGCCATGCCCCTCTATGAGTGGTTCATGCCCCTGCTCCATCTCGATGCCCGGCCCGACCTTGTCCAGTGCATCAAGCTCTGCGAGCACATCATGGGCCGGGGCAGCCCCGTGACCCGCCCGCCGCGCCTGGCGCTGATTCCGGAGGAGCGCGCTGAGGTCGAGACGCTGATGGAGCGCGCCCTCGCCAACCGTCCGCGTCTGCCGGAAGTGGGGCTTGCCGCGGCGTAGCCTCGCTTCCCCTTCGACCCCTTTCCCGCCCACGCGACGCGGCGGGGACGCTTGCTTTCTTGGGGCGAGGATGAGGTGCGGGAAGAAGCAGCGGGCTGTTGCTACTTCACCTGCTTGCGCATGAACTCGGTCAGCGTCGTGCCGGCGCCGCGGATGTGGCGCTCCATCAGCCTGCCCGCTTCCTCGACCTCGCCGGCCCGGCAGGCGGCCAGCAGGTCTTCATGCTCCTGCTGTGCGCGGGACTCGCCGCTGGTCAGCAGGAGCTGCATGCGAGTGTAGCGATCCGTCTGATCGAGGAGTGTCTGTGCCAGAGCGAGGCTGCGAGGCCGCCGGGCCGGGCGGTAGAGCGCGACATGGAAGCGCGTGTTCAGGCTCCCCCAGCTCTCCACGTTTCGGCGCTCGAAGGCCGATTTGTAGCCCGCAAGCGTATCCGCCGCCTCGCGCAGATCCTCGGCCGTCATATTGGGGATGGCGCGCCGTATCAGGTCCGGCTCGATCAGCACCCTGAGATCGAAGAGCTCGCCGATTTCCTCCGGCGACAGCACGGAGACCACCGCCCCGCGATGGGGCACGATGGTGACCAGGCCTTCGCCCTCGAGAAGGCGTAGTGCCTCCCGCAAGGGGATCCGGCTGACCCCGAGCTCGGCCGCCAGCACCTCCTGGCGAAGCTGGATCCCCTCCTGAAGTGCGCCGGAGAGGATGCGGCTGCGCAGCTCCTCTGCCGCCGCCTCGGCCACGGTCTTGCGTTCCAGGGCGGTCCTGCCGGCAAAAGCCATCTCGACTGATACCTTCCGTTTCTTCGGGCGCGGGATATCCGCGCCGCAGCCGCCAATCTACATTGACGACATAAATATACAATATACACTGCCGGGCGGTCCGGCGGAGGCAAGGACTTCCGCCTTCATTCCACAGGGAGGTAGGAGATGTTGACGCGCCCCACCCGTCGCTCTTTCCTGACCATGGCCGCGGCCTCCGCCACGGCCACCATGTTCGGCTCCCAGCTCCGCGCGCTCGCCGCCAGCGGCGAGATCGATGAGATCAAATGGGCCCTGCCCTCGGTGCCCAACACGCTCTTCGTCCCCCATGCCTGGAGCACCTATATCGGCGCCATCTTGTCGCTGGTGCAGGAGGGCATGCTCGCTTTTGGCGACGACCTCTCTCTGGAGCCGGCGACGGCCGATCATTGGGAGCAGACCGACCCGACCACCTTCAAATACCATCTGCGCCAGGGCGTCACCTTCGGCGATGGCAGCCCCCTCACCCCCGACGACATCGTCGCCACGACCAAGTTCCACCTCGATCCCAATTCCGGCTCCCAGCTCTCGGCCTTCTACAGCTCCGTCGCCTCGGTCGATGCCACGGGTCCGGCGGAGGTGACGGTCAAGCTCAAGAGCCCGAACGTCCAGTTCCGTTATACCGCGGCCCACATGGCCGGCTTCATTTTCCAGAAGAAGCAGCTCGAGGCCCATGGCAAGGATATCGGCACGCCCGACGTGCTGGTCCTTGGCACCGGCCCCTACAAGCTCACGGAATTCGCCCCCGGCGATCACGCCGTGGTGGAGGCCAATCCCGCCTATTGGGGGACCAAGGCGGTGGCCAAGAAGATCACCTTCCAGGCGATCGCCGACCGCCAGACCCGCCTGCTCGCCATGCAGAACGGCGATATCGACGGCACCTTCGACCTCTCGATCTCCGACATCGACCAGTGGAAGGCACTGAAGAATGTCGATGTCATCACCGCGCCCTCCCTGGGCGTCTATTGCCTCACCCTCGATCATTCCGCGCCGCCCTTCGATGATGCGCATGTCCGCAAGGCTATTGCCTATGCCATCGATCGCGAGGGACTGGTGACGGCGCTGCTCAAAGGCAATGGCGTGCCGGCGGTTGCCCTCGACCCGCCGGAGATCTGGGCGGGCGTCCAGCCGGTCGAGGCGGTCAAAGCCTTCTATGACACGCTTCCCGGCTACGCCTTCGATCTCACCAAGGCCAAGGCGGAACTCGCCCAGTCCACCATGCCCAATGGCTTCAACATCTCGGTGCCCGGCTCGACCGGCGATCCCTACATGGTCAATGTGCTGCAGAGCGTCGCACAGAACCTGAAGCAGATCGGCATCAACATGCAGGTCCAGGAGATCGACGGCAATCAGTGGCTCGACGGGTATTTCCGTCATGAGAAGCTCGGCATGCAGATCATGGCCTATTACCCCGACTTCGCCGATCCGGCGAACTATCCCTATCTCTTCTTCGACAGCGCCAATGCGGCGAAGGACGGCATGAACGGGTCGAACTTCAAGAACCCCGATGTCGACAAGTATCTGGCCGCAGCCAACGAGCAGACCGATCCCAAGACCCGTGCCGAAGCCCTGCAGCAGGTGTTCCGCATCGCCAATGACGACGTCGCGGTGGTACCGATCTTCTGGCCCGCCTCGGCCATGGCGATCAACAACAAGTACAAGCTCACCGGCTACACCGCCTTCTGGTACAACATCCCCTGGGCGATCCGGGGCTTCGGCCTGAAATAGGCGAGACGCAACCGAGTGGGGCCGCGCCGGCCAAGATATCCGGCGTGGCCCCACGTCCTTTCAGCAAAAGTTCGAGGGAGCCTGCGGGAATGGATCTCCTGACGGATTGCGTCGACCGGCTGCAGCGCCTCCGCTCCCCCTCCGATCTCGCCTTCACCCGCAGCGGCGATGCCCTCATCGCCACGGTCACGCCGGAACGGCGCCGGGCGGGAGAAAGCCATCAGAGCCGCCTCTGGCGCTTCGGGCTCGACGGCGGGGCGCAGCCCCTGACCGAGGGGCCCGGCAGCGACTCCACACCGCGCCTCTCGCCGGCGGACGAGCGCCTGGCCTTCGCCTCCGATCGCGAAGTTTCCGGCAAGAAGGCGCTGTTTCTTCTGGCCGATGATCGTGCGCGGGAGATCGGCACGATTCCCGGTACCGTCGAGGACTTCCGCTGGACGACGGATGGCCGGGCGCTGATCGCGCTCGCTGCCGATCGCGGGCTCGATGCGCCTGCCACCGAAGGCGCCACGCGCTACGCCTGGGGCGAGGAGGAGGATCCGGCGGTCACCGATCCTCGCTCTGCGCGCCGGCGCCTCTATCGGATAGATGCTGCGACAGGGGCGACCACTGAGATCGGGCCGCCGGATCTCACGATCTGGGAGTTCGACCTGCTGGGCGATGACGCCGCGATTGCCCTCGTCTCTGCCGATCCCAGCGAGCGCGGCTGGTATCGCGCGCGCCTCGCCCGTCTCGATATCGCCCAACGAAAGGCCAAGATCCTTCACGAATCGCGCTGGCAGTTCCAGGGCCCTGCGGCCGACCCAATGGGCCGGCGCGTCGCCTTTCTTGAGGGCTGGTCGAGCGACCGCGGCCTCGTCGCCAGCGCGATCCGGATTCTCGATCTCGCTTCCGGCAAGGTTTCGACCCTCGACAGCAAGGAAGCCGCCAACGTCACCGCGATTCAATGGCGCGACGACGAGTCTCTCTGGTTCGCCGGCTGGCATCATGTCGGCTCCGCCTATGGCGTCATCGGCCTCGATGGCCGCGTCCAATGGAGCGAGCGCGAGGATGCGATCATCGGGCCCACCAGCTTTCTGGCCCAGATCACGCCGGCCCCGGATGGCACAGGCATCGCCGCCATCCGCGAGACCATCGGCGCGCCGGCGGAGATCGTCTACAAGCGCCTGGGCGAAAGAAGCTGGCGATCCCTCAGCAGCCTGAACAGGGATTTGATGCAAGGCTTCGAGGGCTATCCGGAGGTGCGTGCGATCTCCTGGCCGGGGGTCGGCGGGCTGCAGATGGAGGGCTTCATCCTCCTTCCGCAACGCCCAGCGCCGGGGCCGCTGCCCATGATCTGCGACATTCATGGCGGGCCGAGCTGGGCCGCCAAGCATGGCTTCAACCCGGGCTATGCGCTGCCTTTTGTGGCGGCGGGCTATGCGGTCTTCCTGCCCAACTATCGCGGCAATGCGGGCTGGGGCCAGGATTTCGCCCGCCTCAATATCGGCGATCCCGGCGGGGCGGAGTTCGAGGACATCCTCGCTGGCGTCGATCATTGCGTGGCGGAGGGCTTCGCCGACGGCGCACGCATCGGGGTCACCGGCGCCAGCTATGGCGGCTATCTCACCGCCTGGGCCGTGGCCACGAGCCATCGCTTCCGCGCCGCGATGATGGTCTCGGGGATCGTCAACCACTGGAGTTCCCACTATTCCTGCAACCACGCCTTCAGCGAGCACATCATGGGCGGTTCCATGACGGAGGAGCGCTACCGGCATCTCGCCATGGAACGCTCGCCCATGATGCGCCTCGACCGGCCAAGCACGCCGACCCTCATCATCCATGGCAGCGAGGACCGCTGTACGCCGCTGGGTCAGGCCCAGGAGTTCTATGCGGGTCTCGTCGAGCGGGGCATTGAAAGCAAGCTCGTCGTCTATCCCCGCGAGGGTCATGGGCTGCGCGAGGATGCCCATCGCCGCGACTATTGGCGCCGGGCTGTCGCCTGGTTCGATCGTCATCTGCGGCAGGGCTGATGCAGGGTTCCGCCCTCTTCCATTTCATCCTGCGCCGGATCGCGATCGCGATTCCGCTGCTGCTGATCGTCTCCTTCGGCGTCTTCGCTCTGGTGCATCTGGCGCCCGGCGACCCGGCGCGCGCCCTGCTCGGCGCGCGGCCCTCCGACCCCGCGGCTCTGGCAGCAATCCGGGAGCAGTATCACCTGAACGACCCCTTCATCGTTCAATACGCCAAATGGCTCTGGCAGGTGCTCCATGGCGATCTCGGCCGCTCGATCCAGAGCAGTCAGAGGGTCACTGCGGCCATCGCCCAGCGCGTCGGGCTTACGATCTTCATCGGCAGCATGAGCACCGCCATCGTGCTCGGCCTCGGAATCCTACTCGGCATGCTGGCGGGATTTCGCCGCGGCACCCGCCTCGATCGCGGCATGGTCATGTTCGGCGTCTTCGGCATCAGCTCGCCGCCTTTCGTCACCGGCATCTTCCTGCTTTATCTCTTCGGCGTGGTCCTCGGCTGGTTTCCGACCTATGGCGCCGGCCGCGGCTTCTTCGACCGCTTCTGGCATCTGACCCTTCCATCCCTGGCGCTGGCGCTCTCGGTCATGGCCATCGTGGTGAAGATCACCCGCACCTCGGTGATCCAGGAGCTGGACAAGGACTATGTCGTCTTCGCCCGGGCCCGCGGACTCAATCCGGCACGGGTGATCTTCGGCTATGTGCTGCGCAACGCGCTCATTCCCGTCGTCACCGCCGCCGGCATCATCATCGTCGGCCTGATCGCCAATGCCATCTATGTCGAGGTCACCTTCGCGCTTCCCGGGCTCGGCTTTCTCACCGTCGAGGCCGTGCACAACCGCGACATTCCGTTGATCCAGGGAACGGCACTCTTCCTCTCGGCCTTCGTGATCCTGCTCAACCTGGTCGTCGATCTCGCCTATGTGCTGATCGATCCGCGCATCCGCTTCGAACGGGTACAGTCGTGACCCTGCCGCTCGAGCTGCCGAAACAGGCGAAGGCGGAGCCGCGGGGCATCCCGTTCATCATTCTTGCGGCCATGCTGGTGATCGCGCTCGTCATCATCGCGGCTGTCTTCGGCGCCGCCATTGCGCCTTACGCCCCGGATGCCCAGCGCCTGCTCATCGGCGACAAGCCGCCCTCGGCCGAGTTCCTGGCGGGCACCGATCTGCTGGGCCGCGACGTCCTCTCCCGCGTCATCTTCGGTGCGCGCACGGCGCTGGTCGGCCCCATCGTCGTGGCGGCCGGCGCCTTCAGCATCGCCACCCTGCTCGGCCTTCTTTCGGGCTATCTCGGCGGGCTGGTGGATTCCTCCATCATGCGCTGGGTCGATTTCATGCTGGCGCTGCCGGGGCCGCTGGTGGCGATCGTGGTGGTCGGGGTCGTGGGCGGCGGCTACTGGATCGCCGTGACCGTACTCGTGATCCTGTTCACCGCGCCGGACACCCGCATCGTGCGCAGCGCCGTGCTCGAGCAGCGGCCGCGGCCCTATATCGACGCGGCCCGCACGCTGGGCGTCTCCAAGGCGCGCATCCTCTTCGTCCATATCCTGCCCAATGTGCTGCCGCTCGTGCTGGCCTATGTCCTTCTCGATTTCGCCTTTGCCCTGGTCAATCTCGCCGGCCTCTCCTTCCTCGGCCTCGGAGTCGAGCCCGGCACGCCCGATTGGGGCCGCATGCTGTTCGAGAACCGCAACATCCTCTTCGCCAATCCCGTCGGCCTGCTGCTGCCCGCGGCCATGATTATCCTGACGGCGGTCAGCATGAACCTGATCGGCGACTGGCTCTCCGAGCGATGGGCCAGGTGATGGCCGAGGTGGCCGGCGCCACGGCGCCGCTGCTCACGGTACGCGGCCTCTCGATCTTTGCCACGGAGGGCGGCCGGCGTCGGATCATCACCACCGGCACCGATCTCGCCCTTGGGCGGGGCGAGACGATCGCCATCGTCGGCGAATCGGGCTCGGGCAAATCGCTCACCGCCAAGGCCATCGGCCGGCTCCTGCCGCCGGGGGTCGCGGCCGAGGGCGAGATCCGCTTCGACGGCATCGATGTGATGGGGCTTTCGGAAGGCGAGCTGCGCCGCCTGCGCGGCCGGCGCCTTTCCCTGCTGCTGCAGGACCCCTTCACCATGATGAACCCGCTGCTGCGCGCCGGGGCCCATATCGAGGAAATGTTGCGCGACCGGCCCGAGTTCGCCCGTCCCGCTGCCCGTGCGGCCGAGGTTCGCCGGCGCCTCCAGGAAGTCGGCATCTCCGCCGAGGATGTCGCTCATCGCATGCCCTTCCAGCTCTCCGGGGGGATGGCCCAGCGGGTGGCGCTGGCCGCGGCACTTGCCCGCGATCCGGAGCTCCTGATCGCCGATGAGCCTTCGACGGCGCTCGACGTCACCACCCAGGCCGAGATCATGAAGCTGCTCCAGCGCGTGCAGGCGAGCCGCGGCATGAGCCTCATCCTCATCACCCATGACCTGCGGCTCGCCTTCTCCACCTGTGACCGGGTCCATGTGCTCTATGCCGGCTCGCTGTTGGAGATCGGCGCCGCCCGCGATGTCGAGCGCGATCCGCTCCATCCCTATACCCTCGGCCTTCTGCTCTCGGAGCCGCCGGCGAGCCGGCGCGTGCCACGGTTGATCGCCATTCGCGGCCAGGTGCCCAAGCCGGAGGATGTGGTCGGAAGCTGCCCCTTCGCGCCCCGCTGCGACTGGGCGCAGGCGCGCTGCCGCGCCGGGACCCCGGGGCTCGCCGAGCAGGAACCCGGCCGCCTCGGCGCCTGCATCCGCCGGGTGGAGATCGCCGCGGAGATGCGGGCATTGCGCCACCGCGCCCTCGACGCGGCGGCGCTGGGCCCGGCCGCGACGGCGGGCCCGCCGCGGATCATCCGTGCGGAGGCGGTGGTCAAGACATTTCACGGTCGCGGCGGCCGCCCGGTGCAGGCTCTCAAGGGCGTGTCGATCGAGGTGGCACCGGGGGAGAGCGTCGGCCTGGTCGGGGAGTCGGGCTCGGGCAAGACGACGCTCGGGCGCTGCCTCGTCGGCCTGGAGACGCCCAGCGCCGGGCGCATCGGGATCGACGGGATCGAGGCATCGGATTTCGCCGCGCTGGCGCCGCAGGACCGGGTGCGGCTGCGCCGCTCGATCCAGATGGTGTTCCAGGATCCCTATTCGACCCTGAACCCCAAGCACAGCGTCCGGCGCTGCCTCTTCGAGGCGATCCGCGCCGGCGATCCCGAGGGCCTCCGCGATGTGGAGACCCGCATCCCTCGCCTGCTGGAGGAGGTTGGCCTGCCGGCGGCCTATGCCGGTCGGCGCCCGGCTTCGCTCTCGGGCGGCGAGCGCCAGCGCGTCGCCATCGCCCGGGCGCTCGCGGTGAGCCCGCGGATCCTGGTCTGCGACGAGCCGGTCTCGGCGCTCGACGTCTCGGTCCAGGCGCAGATCCTGAATCTCTTCAAGCGCCTGCAGGAGGAGCTCGGCCTCTCCTATCTCTTCATCACCCATGATCTCGCGGTGGTGCGCCAGGTGGTCGAGCGGGTCTATGTGCTCTATCTGGGCGAGATCGTCGAGCATGGCCCCACGGAGGAGATCATGACCAATCCGCAGCACCCCTATACCCGCCGGCTGATCGAGTCGATTCCGCGCTCGGCCACGCAGGGCTCGCTCTAAGAGGTCGGATTTTCCGGATCTTCTCGCATCACGCTTGCGCCCGCCGCCGTCCGGCGCTAAAGCGGATTCCGATGCGCGAAATCGTCCTCGATACCGAGACCACGGGCCTGGATCCCGCAAGTGGCCACCGCGTGGTCGAGATCGCTTGTCTCGAGCTGGTCAACCATCTGCCCAGCGGCCGGCATTTCCAGCGCTATCTGAATCCCGATCGCGACATGCCCGAGGATGCCTATGAAGTGCATGGGCTCTCGGCCGTCTTCCTCGCCGACAAGCCGCGCTTCCACGAGATCGTCGACGAGCTGCTGACCTTCATCGATGGCGCGCCGCTGGTGATCCACAATGCGGAGTTCGACATCCGCTTCCTGAATGCCGAGCTGACCCGCGCGGGCATGCCGGTGCTGGAGACCGCGGTCGCCGTCGACACGCTGCAGATGGCCCGGCGCAAATACCCGGGCGCACCCGCCAGCCTCGATGCCTTGTGCCGGCGTTTCAACATCGACAACTCCGCCCGCAGCCTGCATGGCGCGCTGCTCGATGCCGAGCTCCTGGCCGAGGTCTATCTGGAGCTGATCGGCGGCCGCCAGGCGGGCTTCGACCTGGTCCAGGCCGAGGTGATCGCCGCCGCTGCCATCGCCGCAGCCGCCGAGCCTGCCCGCCCGCCGCGGCCCCATATGGCGACGCCCGAAGAGCTCATCGCCCATACCGCCCTGCTGGACAGCCTGAAGCAGCCCCTCTGGCGGAGCTGAGGCGCCCCTAAGCTGTCGCGGCGGGGGCGCCGGCGGCTTCGGCCTCGCGGCGCTTCATCTGCTCGCGGAAGACGGCGAGGAAGTCGATGGGATTCAGCATCACCGGCGGATAGCCGCCGTCGCGGGTCGCCTTGGCCAGCACCTCGCGGGCGAAGGGGAACAGAATCCGCGGCGCCTCGATCATGAGGAGCGGCGTCACATGCTCCTCCGGAATGCCCGTCACGTCGAAGAGCCCGGCATATTCCAGCTCCACGATATAGACCGTCTCCTGCTCCCGGGTGGCCGAGATGCCCAGCACCAGGCTGACCTCATATTGCATAGGGGCGATGGTGCGGGCGCGGACATCGAGATTGAGCTGCGCTCGCGGCATGTCGCCTCGAAGAATATGGACTTGGGGCGCGCCCGGGTTCTCGAAGGACAGATCCTTCAGATATTGGGTCAGGAGCTTCAGGGGCGTCGGCGGCAGGCCGGTGCCGTCGAGTGTCTCGTCGGTCATGCAAGTCTTTCCGGTCGGGCTAGGGGCGCAAAATCGGGGCTCTGGCTATCACGTTCCTTGCGGGGGCGCCAGATCGCTCGCCATGAGATCGCGGGCGACCCGGCTATGAGGGTCGAAGCGCAGGAGATGGCCGTTGGGCACTCTGAGCCCCGTCAGTGCCCGGATGAAGCCCCAATGGCTGACGATCGCGGTGCGCTCCCAATCCGGCTTTGCCGCCATCCTATGACGGAAGGCCTCGGCACGGGCCGACAGCAGGACCTCGGTCTCGTCGAGATCGGGCCACCAGCGCTCCTCGAGATGGGCGAAATCGAGCGCCGGCCAGC
>DATBBO010000484.1:0-1517 GCA_036270995.1 Dongiaceae bacterium
CCTGCATCTCCTGCAGGATCGCTACGGCCATCTCTCCGCCCGCCATCTCGCCGCTTTGGCGGAGGAGATGAAGATCGCCATGGCGGAGGTCTATGAGGTCGCCTCCTTCTACGCCCATTTCGACATCATCACCGAAGGCGAGACCCCGCCCCCCGCTCTCACCGTCCGGGTCTGCGATTCCCTGAGCTGCGAGCTTGCGGGCGCCCAGGCTCTGCTGGCGGCCCTGCCGGCACGGCTGGGTGCGGAAGTCCGGGTGCTGCGGGCCCCCTGCATGGGGCGCTGCGAGCATGCCCCGGTCGCCGAGGTCGGCCATCGTCATATCGACGAGGCCACCGTCGAGAGCATCGCGGAAGCGGCGGAGACCGGCCATACCCATGCGGTCATGCCCGCCTATAAGGATTTCACCGCCTATCTCGCCGACGGCGGCTATGCCCTGCTGAAGGCTTGCCTCGCGGGCAAGCACCCGCCGGAGGAATTCTTCAAGACCCTCGAGGATTCCGGCCTGCGCGGCCTCGGCGGCGCCGGTTTTCCCACGGGGCGCAAATGGCGCATCGTCAGCGAGCAGCCCGCCCCGCGGCTTATGACCGTCAATGCCGATGAAGGCGAGCCCGGCACCTTCAAGGATCGGGTCTATCTCGAGCAGGATCCACACCGCTTCATCGAGGGCGCGCTGATCGGCGCCTGGGCCAGCGGCTGCGAGCGCGGCTATGTCTATCTCCGCGACGAATATCCCGCGATCCATACGCTGCTCCATGCCGAGCTCGCCAAGGTCAGCGCCGCGGGCCTCGACAAGCATTGCCCGCTGGAGCTGCGCCGGGGTGCCGGTGCTTATATCTGCGGCGAAGAATCGGCGATGATCGAATCCATCGAGGGCAAGCGCGGCCTGCCGCGCAATCGCCCGCCCTATATCGCCCAGCTCGGCCTCTTCGGCCGTCCGACCCTGAACCACAATGTCGAGACCCTCTATTGGGTGCGCGAGATCGTCGAGAAGGGCGCCGCGTGGTTCACCAGCCAGGGACGCAACGGGCGCAAGGGGCTGCGCTCCTTCTCCGTCTCCGGCCGGGTCAAGAGCCCGGGCGTGAAGGTGGCCCCGGCCGGCATCACGGTGAAGGAGCTGATCGCCGAATATTGCGACGGCATGGCCGAAGGCCATAGCTTCCGGGCCTATCTGCCGGGCGGGGCCTCGGGCGGAATCCTGCCGGCCTCGCTTGGCGACGTGCCGCTGGATTTCGATACCCTGCAGCCCCATGGCTGCTTCATCGGCTCGGCCGCGGTGGTGATCCTCTCGGACAAGGACGACCTGAAGGCCGTGGCGCTCAACCTCATGCGCTTCTTCGAGGATGAATCCTGCGGCCAATGCACTCCCTGCCGCAACGGCACCGAGAAGGCCGTGGCGCTGATGTCGAAGCCGGTCTGGGATCTGCCGCTGCTGCAGGATCTGTCCACCGTGATGATGGATGCCTCCATCTGCGGCCTGGGCCAAGCCGCACCCAATCCGCTGCTCTCTCTGCTGAAGC
>DATBBO010000485.1:0-5238 GCA_036270995.1 Dongiaceae bacterium
TGTTTGTCTCCGCCCTGTCCATAGCGGTCGCCTTCTACCTGATCCTGGATTTGAACAGTCCCTTCACCGGACTCATTCATATTTCCAGTGCGCCGGCGCACGCAATTCTCGAGACGCTGGACAAGTAGCCAATGGGCATTCAGGTCGGGTGGCAATCTACAGAAGCCCGAAGCTGCCGGCCTCGATCAGGACGGAAAGGCCGAGGCCGATCAGCAGCGGCGGCAGGATGAGGTGGCCAAACTTGCGGATCGGCGCCCCGATGGTCCGGTGATGGACCAGCCAATGGGCGATCGCGCACCAGACGCCCGTCATGAGCACGAACACGCCGATGATCACCGCCGTCTCGATGCCCGAGCGGACGGCAAAGACCGGGGTATAGACCCCGATATTGTCGCCGCCATTGGCGATCGTCACCGCGGCGACGGCGAAGGCCTGGCCGTGGGCGGCGCCGCTCGCGGGATGACGTTCGAGTTCGGCCTCTCCCTTGTCACGGCCGCCCCATAGATCGACGAGCTTCCTGGTTCCGATCGCGATCGGTGCCAGGCCGAGGAGGCCGACATAGGCCGGCGGGATGACGAGCGCGATCAGGGCGGCGAGGAGGCTGACCGCCACGAGTGCGGCAATGCCGACATATTGGCCGATGACGACCTGGTGGGGCCGGAACTTGGGATCGGCGAAGAAGCCGAGCAGGACGAAGGTATCGTCGACATTGGTCGCCGCGAACAGCGTGATGCCCAGAATAAGCGCCCTTGCGGGAAATGGCATGAGCAGCATCCGTTGTATTGGATCAGGATGACCGGCAGACGGCGAGCGCGATGGCTGCCTTGAGCGGACCGATGGTGATCGCGAGAATCGCGGTCACATCGGCGGCACCAAATTCATCGCTCATCCAGGACAACGTCCCGTTTCGCGGTCAAGTCTACGCGCCTCGCCGGCATCCGCAATGCGCCCGCCCGCGCATCGACGCCGTCGCCGAAAATCGCTCAGGGCGATTTCGCGCTTAACCCACACTTAATCGTCATGGCCTAGGATTACCATCGGTTGTGGGGTGGGATCCGGGCAAGTCCGCACCGAACCGAGAGCGTTAATCTGCATCTGAGATCGTTGACGCGGTGAAGATGGCCTCGCCGCGAGCGTGCCGATGCGTCTCAATTCCGGACAGGAGGACGAGGGATGTTCAACGGCTCATTCCGTAAGCTGCCGCCGGCGATCGCGGGTTTCATGGTGCTCGCCATCTGTACGGCTTCGATCCCCGCCGCGAGCTATGCCACTGGTGGAGAAGGGCGCGACAGCCACGATAGAGCGGATAGATCGAAGGACACGGGCAACGAGAAGAAAAATCCCAAGCCGCCGGCCGATCTGTTCGACGAGAAGAGGTTCTGAGCCCCCTCGCCCGCTCCCCACTCGTCATGGCCGGGACCTCGCCCCGGCCGTTACGGTCGAGAGTGCGCGCCTCGCCAGCTTTGACAGGACGCGGATGCGAAGCTAATCGCCGCCCTGCTTGAATCGCGCGCCGAGACGCGCCGCGACCCGGGGGCTAACGAAGCTCGAGATGTCGCCGCCGAGCTGGCCAATCTCCTTCACCAGGCGCGAGGAGATGAACTGCTGCCGGTCGGAGGCCATGAGGAACACGGTCTCGACCTCGTGATTGATCCGGGCGTTCATGCCGGCCATCTGGAACTCGTATTCGAAATCGCTGACGGCGCGCAGGCCCCGCAGGATCATGCGCGCATCCATGGCCTGGGCGAAATGCATCAGCAGCGTGTCGAAGGCCCTGACCTCGACCTTGCCGTTGCCCTGGGGAAGATCGAGGGCAGCGACCTCGTCCTTCACCATGCTGACGCGATCCTCGATGGAGAAGAGCGGGCCCTTCCCCGCATTGGTCGAAACCCCGATCACCAGCCGGTCGACCAGCCGCGCGGCACGCCGGATGATGTCGATGTGGCCGTTGGTGATCGGATCGAAGGTACCCGGATAGACGGCGGTGCGATCCTGGCTCACTTGCCTTCCCCCTCTGCCTCGCGCTCCTGCTCCTCCTCGGCCAGATGGGCGACGGAGACGACGCGCTCGCCCTCGGCAACCTTGAAGAGCACGACCCCCTGGGTCTTGCGCCCCGCGATGCGGATGTCGTGGACCGGACAGCGGATGAGCTGGCCGCCATCGGTCACCAGCATGATCTGGTCCTGGTCCTCCACCGGGAAGGAGGCGACGACATCGCCGTTGCGCTCGGTGCGGTCGATATTGGCGATCCCCTGCCCGCCCCGGCCGGTGATGCGGTAGTCATAGGCCGAGGAGCGCTTGCCATAGCCATTGGCGGTGACCGTGAGGATGAACTCCTCATTGGCCCTGAGCTCCTCCGCCCGCGCCGGAATCTCGACCGTTTCGCCGGCCTCGCCTTCTTCCTCCTCGCCGGCCGCGCGCCTCTGGGCGCTGGCATAGCGCAGATAGCGATCGCGCTCCGCCGTGTCGGTATCCATGTGGTGCAGGATGCTGAGGGAGATCACCTCGTCCCCATCGGCCAGCCTGACGCCGCGCACGCCCGTGGAGGTCCGGCTGCTGAAGACGCGCACATCGCTGACCGGGAAGCGGATGCAGCGCCCGCCGCGCAACGCCAGCAGCACGTCATTGGCCTCGGTGCAGGCGGAGACGCCGATCAGCCGGTCGCCCTCGGCGAGCTTCATGGCGATCTTGCCGTTGCTCGGCACATTGATGAAATCGGAGAGGCTGTTGCGCCGGACATCGCCGCTCGCCGTGGCGAACATAACGTCGGTGGAGGTCCAGCTCGCCGCGTCCGCGGGCAGCGGCAGCACGGTCGAGATCTTCTCCCCCTCCTGCAGCGGCAGGAGGTTGACCAGCGCCTTGCCGCGCGCCTGGGGCGTGCCCTGGGGCAGGCGATAGACCTTGATCTTGTAGACCATGCCGCGAGTGGAGAAGAACAGCACCGGGCGGTGGGTATCGGCGACGAAGACCTGGTTGACGAAATCCTCCTCGCGCGTGGCCATGCCGGCGCGGCCCTTGCCGCCGCGGCGCTGGGCGCGATAGGCAACCAGCGGCACCCGCTTGATATAGCCGCCATGGGTAACGGTGACGACCATGTCCTCCTGCTGGATCAGGCTCTCGTCGTCGTGCTCGAACTCGACCTCCTCGAGGGTGGTCTTGCGGGGCGTGGCGAACTGGGCCTTCATCTCCGTGAGCTCGGTCCGCATGATGTTCTGGCGCCGCTCGCGGGATTCCAGCACCTCGAGCAGGTCGATGATGCCCTTGGCCAGTTCGCGCAGCTCCTCGGCGATCTTGTCGCGCTCGAGCCCCGTCAGGCGCTGCAGACGCAGATCGAGGATCGCGCGGGCCTGGATCTCGGTCAGGCGATAGGTGCCGTCCTCGGCGATCTGGTGCCCCGGCTCGTCGATCAGCTTGATCAGCGCCTCGACCTCGCGCGCCGGCCAGGCCCGCGCCATCAGCCCTTCGCGGGCGGCATCGGGGCTGGGCGCGCGGCGGATCAGGGCGATGACCTCGTCGATATTGGCGACGGCGATGGCGAGCCCGACCAGCACATGGGCCCGCTCGCGGGTCTTGCCCAGATCGAAGGTGGCCCGCCGGACGATGACCTGCTCGCGGAAGGCGACGAAGGCGGCGATCACCTCCTTCAGGTTCATGAGCATCGGCTTGCCGCCGTTGAGGGCGAGCATGTTGACGCCGAAGCTCGTCTGCAGCGGGGTGAAGCGGTAGAGCTGGTTCAGAACCACCTCGGCCATGGCGTCGCGCTTCAGCTCCACCACCACCCTGACGCCGTCGCGGTCGGATTCGTCGCGCAGATCCGAGATCCCCTCGATGATCTTTTCCTTCACGGTCTCGGCCATGCGCTCGATCATGCGGGCCTTGTTGACCTGATAGGGGATCTCGCTGATGACGATCGCCTCGCGGTCCTTGCGGATCTGCTCGACGGCGACGCGCCCGCGCATGGCGATGCTACCGCGCCCGGTGTGATAGGCCTCGCGGATGCCGGCCCGCCCCAGGATGATGCCGCCGGTCGGGAAATCCGGCCCCGGCACGAGGCGCATCAGCTCGTCGATCGTGATGTCGGGATCGTCGATATAGGCGATGCAGGCATCCACCACCTCGCCCAGATTGTGGGTCGGCACATTGGTCGCCATGCCGACGGCGATGCCGCCCGCCCCGTTGACGAGGAAATTGGGGAAGCGCGCCGGGAGCACCGTCGGCTCCTGGGCGGTGTCGTCATAGTTCGGCTGGAAGTCGACGGTCTCCTTGTCGATATCGTCGAGCAGGGCGGTCGACGCACGCGCAAGCCGCGCCTCGGTGTAGCGCATGGCCGCGGGCGGGTCGCCATCCATGGAGCCGAAATTGCCCTGGCCGTCGATCAGCGGCAGGCGCATGGAGAAATCCTGCGCCATGCGCACCATGGCGTCGTAGATCGCCGTGTCGCCATGGGGGTGGTACTTGCCCATGACGTCGCCGACCGTGCGCGCCGATTTGCGGTAGGCCCGGTTCCACTCATTGCCGGCCTCGCGCATCGAATAGAGGATGCGCCGGTGCACGGGCTTCAGGCCGTCGCGCACATCGGGCAGCGCCCGGGCCACGATCACGCTCATGGCGTAATCGAGGTAGGAACGCTTCATCTCCTCTTCGATGGTGATGGGCGTGATGTCGGAGGGCGGCGCGCCCGGGCTATCAGTCAATCTAATTCGCCAGTGGATTCAGAGGGTTACAGGGGACCGCGCGAATCGGTCGAAGGACCATGAATACTAGCAGGTGTTGCATGTCAGGCGAAGCTTTTCGGCTCGGTTCCCAAACATGCCCGTTCGCCTTGCAGCGCAGGGGTTTCTTGCGGGTTTCCGCAGCGGGCACCGGAGGCCGCATTCCCGTATATTCCCGCTTTTTCGGTGCCAAACGCCCCAGGAATGACCCCAGAAACTCGGTTGCACCTCCAAGTGAACTGCAACCCCTCCGAGCGCAGCTGCTAGGGGCGCTGGAGCCGAGCGGTGGGGGGCGCGGCCCCTGGCCGCTATCTGACTACCCCCGGACCCGATCGCCTCTCAGGGCGGCCCCTGGGCCCGGGGCCAGGCGAGCGCCGCGGCGATTCTGTCGGCGAGCTCGGCCCCCCAGGTCCGGGCGAGCGCCGGCGAGACGCCCGCCTTTGTCCAGCTATAGACCATCATGTTGTGTGCGGTCTGGATCGCGTCGGCGGTGGTCTCATGGCGGTGGGGATTTCGATCGGCGGCG
>DATBBO010000486.1:0-3566 GCA_036270995.1 Dongiaceae bacterium
GCTATCTCAGGGAATGGGGCGAGGCCACAGGTATCGACTGGTTCTGGCAGGGCTTGCGCTGGGCCACAATCGGCTTCGGCCTCTATCCCCAGCGCTCGGCCCTCTGGATCTTGGTGCTAGTGCCGCTGGGCGCCTTCATCATCGGCTTCGAGCCCCAGGTGCGGCTGCGGGCCATGCGGCCCGTCGACCGCCTGATCTACAGCCTCGACGCGCTCCTGCCCTTCGTCACCTTGCGGGCCGAGCACAACAGCTTCGATTTCCAGGCCTGGCCGAAATACTACCTCTATTTCCACAAGGTCATGGGCTATGTGCTGATCGCCTTCCTGCTCTCCGCGGTAACCTCGCTGGGTTAGGAGAAGGCGCAGGCATGGATGCGCGCGAGAGCGGGCATCCAGGGCGATCCCTAGGTCCTGAATTCCCACTTTCGCAGGAATGACGAAGAGAGCGCTGCTGCGCCACTTTACAACCGGGCCTGCGCGGTCAATTCTATTGTCGTACAAAAGGCGCTGCCGATGCGGGGCGCCGTGAACCGCGGTCGGGGATCCCTTCGACCGTTCTGATGGGAGGAGACCTTAATGAGCGACGAATTCGATTCTCGTGGTTCAAACCGGCGCGATTTCTTCAAGGCGGCGATGGCATCGGCGAGCGCGGCGGCGCTGCTGGGAAGCATGGGCATGAGCCCGGCGCTGGCCGCCGATATGGCCAAGGAAACCACCCGGCCGGACAAGCCGCTGAAGGCCGCCTTCTCCAATGCCGGGCTACAGGCGACCTGGTGCGCCCAGGGCAAGCGCGCGGCGGAATATTGGGGCAAGCTCTTCAATGTCGACGTCACCTGGTTCGACGGCGAGCTCGCCGCCCCCAAGCAGCGCGCCGCGATCGACGACATGGCCCAGCAGAAATGGGACTTCGTGGCGATCCAGGCCTTCGGCATCGGCACCCTGACGGCGCCGGTCAACAAGATGATCGATGCCGGCATCCCGGTCATCGACATGGATACGCTGATCGCGCCCCTGGACAGCATCAACGTCCACAGCTTCCTCGCCCCCGACAACGAGTTCATGGGCGCGTCGGTGACTCAGGCCCTGGTCACGGCCATGGGCGGCAAGGGCAATATCGTCATGACCCAGGGGGCGCTCGGCCATACCGGCGCGCAAGGCCGCGCCCGGGGGTTCGAATCCGTGGTCAAGCAGTATCCAAACGTCCATGTGCTCGACACCCAGCCGGCCGATTGGGACGTCGCCAAGGTGGCGCGGATCTGGGAGACGCTGCTGACCAAGTATCCCGACATCAACGCCGCCTTCTTCCACAATGACGACATGGCGCTGGCGGCCTATCAGGTGATGAAGCGCCAGAACCGCACCAACATCCTGATCGGCGGGGTCGATGCCATGCCGCCGGCCCTCGATGCGGTGCTGGACGGACGCATGCATGCCACCGTGCGCAATCCCTCCTGCCGCATTCATGGCGGCGCCATCATCGCCGGCGTGGCCGCGGTGGTGGATGGCGAGAAGACGGGGCCGGGCGGCATTCCCAAGAACGTCGTCACCGACGGCCCGGTTGTCACCAAGGAGAACGCCCCGGGCATGATGTGGATGGAAGCGCACTACCTGATCTGAGGTCTCGATTGGCATAGGGTCGATTTCGTTGGAAGCCTCCACCCCGCTCCTGGAGCTCGTCCAGGTCTCCAAATCCTTCGGTGGGGTGGAGGCGCTCCGCGGCGTCGACTTCGCGCTCGCCCGGGGCGAGATCCATGGCCTCGTCGGCGAGAACGGCGCCGGCAAGAGCACGCTCATGAAGATCATCGCCGGCGTGCATGCCGCCGACTGCGGCAGCCTCCGTATCGAGGGGCGCGAGCAGCATTTCCGCTCGGCCCGCGATGCGCGCGATGCCGGGATCGGCATGGTGCATCAGGAGCTGAGCATCGCGCCGGATCTGACCGTCGCGGAGAATGTCTTCCTCGGCACCCAGCCGGTGACGCGGCTTGGTCTCGTCGACTGGCGGCGCATGATGCGCGAAGCGGCGGAGCATCTCGGCGGCCTCGGGATCGAGGTCGACCCCAAGCTCCCCATGGGGGTGCTTCCCATCGGCCTGCAGCAGCTCGTCGAGCTGAGCCGCGTGCTCTTCTCCGGGGCCCGGATCGTCATCCTGGACGAGCCCACCTCCGCCCTATCGCCGCCGGAAGTGGAACGGCTGTTCGCGGTGCTGCGCCGGCTGAAGGCCAGCGGTCGCAGCATCGTCTTCATCTCCCATTTTCTCGACGACGTGCTGAGGATCGCCGATACCGTGACGGTGCTGCGCAACGGCGAGAAGATCGTGACCGGGCCCACTGCCGGGATCGACAAGCGCTGGATCATCGAGCGCATGATCGGCGCCGGCCATGACCAGCTCGAGGAGAGCTATACCGCGGATATCGCGCTGGAGGATCGCTCCGGGCTGCCGGTGGTGCTGCAAGCCGAGGGGCTTTGCCACGGCCGGGCCTATCGCGGCGTCGGCTTCGCCGTCAGGGCAGGCGAGGTGCTGGGCATCTACGGCTTCATGGGCTGCGGCCAGCTCGAGCTGGCCCGCACGCTTTTCGGCAAGCTCCGGGCCGAAGAGGGGCGCATCAGCATTGCCGGCCGGGCTTTGCGCCTCGTCAATACCGCCGCCGCGCGGCGCGCCGGCATCGCCTATGTGCCGGAGAGCCGGCGCTCGATGCTCTTCGCCCATGAGCCCGTCTACAAGAATGTCTCCATCAGCGTCCTCGACCGGCTCGGCCGGCTGTTGCTGAAGCCCGCGGAGGAGCGGCGCATCGCTCGCCGCCATATCGACCGGCTCCACATCCGCCCGCCCTCGGCGGATCGCCATCTCGGTACCCTCTCGGGCGGCAATCAGCAGAAGGTGGGGCTCGCCAAATGGCTGACCTATCCGCCCAAGGTGCTGGTGCTGAGCGAGCCGACCCGGGGCATGGATGTCGGCGCCAAGGACGATGTGGTGAAGATCGTCCGAGGCTTGCGCGACAGCGGGCTTGGCATCATCGTCGTCTCGACCGAGCCGGAGACGGTGCTCGCCCTCTCCGACCGCATCCTGGTGATGAAGAAGGGCGAGATCGTGCATGAATTCGCCGCCGAGGCGGTCAGCAAGGACCGCCTGCTGGCGGCTGCCTAGGAGAGGCATCGCGGATGGACGGACCGGCGGTGGAAGCGGCGGGGCGGGCGGGCGGCAGCCAGTGGCGCGACTGGTTCCGGGGCCAGCTCCGCAACATCGCGCCCTTCATCACGCTGCTCTTCCTGGTGGTCTTCTTCAGCCTCGCCAGTCCCTCCTTCCTGACCCTCGGCAATCTGGGCAACATCCTGACCCAGATCTCCATCACCGGCATTATGGCCGCGGGTCTCACCTTCGTGATCCTCTGCGCCGAGATCGATCTCAGCGTCGCCAGCGTCGCCAATGCCACCGGCATCATCGTCGCCTTCTTCACCGTCCAGGATGCGAGCGTGGCCATCGCCAATGTGCCGCTGCCTGGCGCGCTGGCAATCCTGCTGGCGCTCGTGGCCTGCTTCCTGATCGGCGTCATCAACGCCTTCGGCATC
>DATBBO010000487.1:0-4136 GCA_036270995.1 Dongiaceae bacterium
GCCCGCATCCGCCTGGACCAGGCGCCCTGGAACTTCGGCAAGCTGCGCAAGCGGCTCACCAAGCATGCCATCTGGCTCTTGATCGCGGTCGCGACCGGGGGCGCCTGGGTCTTCTACTTCGCCGATGCTCCGAGCCTTGCGATCCAGCTCCTGCATCTGGAGGCGCCCCAGACGGCCTATGCCACAATCGGCGTGCTGACATTCACCACCTATCTCTTCGGCGGGCTGATGCGCGAGCAGGTCTGCACTTACATGTGCCCCTGGCCTCGCATCCAGGGCGCCATGCTCGACGAGGAATCGCTGGTCGTCACCTATCACGGCTGGCGCGGCGAGCCGCGGGGCAAGCATCTAAAGGGGGAGGGGGCTTCCAGGCTCGGTGATTGCGTGGACTGCAACGCCTGCGTCGTCGTCTGTCCCATGGGCATCGATATCCGCGACGGCCAGCAGCTGGAATGCATCACCTGCGCGCTCTGCATCGATGCCTGCAACGGAGTGATGGCGAAGCTCGGCCGCGCCCCCAACCTGATCGGCTACGATACGCTCGCCAACGACCGGCGCCGCGCCGCCGGTCTCGCCTCCCACTACCGGCTCCTGCGCCCGCGCACCGTCCTCTATGCCGGCCTCTGGGTTCTGATGGGCCTGCTCATGGTCTATGTGCTGGCCACCCGCAGCGATCTCGACATCAGCGTGCTCCACGACCGAAGCCCGATGTTCGTCACGCTGTCCGATGGCGCGCTGCGCAATGGGTATACGGTCCATGCCCTGAACAAGCAGCACGCCCTGCGCCGGCTGACCCTCTCCATCGAGGGCCTTCCTGGAGCGGCGCTGACGGTCATCGGCGATCAGCAGCAGGACAGTGTTCTGGAAGTACCGGCCGACGATCTGCGCAGCTTCCGCGTCTATGTGCGCGAGCCGGCCGGGACCATCACGAAGCCCTCCACGCCCTTCAGCTTCGTCCTGACCGACGCCGCCACCGGCAAGAGCGTTCGCTACGAGACAATGTTCAGGGGGCCCGGATGAGCCTGGCCGCAACCCGGATGCTGACGGGCCGGAAATTCCTCGCGATCCTGCTCGGGGCCTTCATCGCCGTCGCCACCGTCAACGGGCTGATGATCTGGTATGCGGAATCGAGCTGGACCGGGCTCGTCAGCGACAGCGCCTATGAGCAGGGCCTGGGCTTCGACCGGATGCTCGCCGAGAGCCGGGCGGAGGCGGCGCTGGGCTGGCAGGGCGCGATCGCCTATGACGCCGGGGCGGACCGCCTCACCGTGACGCTCGCCAACCAGGCGGGCGAGCCTTTGACAGGTCTCCAGCTCTCTGCCCAATGGCTGCGCCCGACCCGGGAGGGGTTCGACCGGACCGTCGCCCTGAAGGAGCTCGCGCCCGGCCGCTATGGGACGGCGATCCGTCCTGCGCTGCCGGGCCAATGGGATGTGCGGGTGACGGTCATGGACCGGGGCCGGGCGCGCTTTCACGCCCAGAAGCGCCTCATCATCGAGCCATGAGCGATCTCAGCCTCTCGCCGGCCGCCATTCACGCCGCCTGCTGCGGTGCTGGCGCCGCTGCCCTCGACATGAGAGAGCCGCCCGGGCCCATCGCCGCGGAGGGGCCGGTGGCCGATCCCGAAGCCTTCGTCCGCCGCGATGGCGAAGGGCTCTGCCATCTCGACCTGATGGCGGAGAACATCCATTGCGCCGATTGCATCCGCAAGATCGAGCGCGGCCTGCTCGCTTTGCCGGGGGTGACTGCGGCACGGATCAATCTCAGCCTCCGGCGCATCGCCATCACCTGGCGCGAGGGCATGGTGGCACCGGTGGCGCTGGTCGAGGCGGTCACCCGGCTGGGATATTCCGCCGCCCCCTTCGATCCCGGCATCCTGGACGAGAAGACCAAAGCGGCGGATCGCGAGCTCCTGCGCTGCCTCGGTGTCGCTGGTTTCGCCGCCGGCAACATCATGCTGCTCTCCGTCGCGGTCTGGGCGGGCAATGCGGCCGATATGGACAGCGCGACCCGCGACCTCTTCCATTGGGTCTCGGCGCTGATCGCGCTGCCTGCGGTGGCCTATGCCGGCCGTCCCTTCTTCCGCTCCGCCTGGGGCGCGTTGAGGCACCGGGCCATGAACATGGATGTGCCGATCTCCCTCGGCATCCTGCTGGCCTCGGGCATGAGCCTGCTGGAGACCATGCATGGGGCGACCCATGCCTATTTCGACGCTGCGGTGACGCTGCTCTTCTTCCTGCTCTGCGGGCGCTATCTCGATCGCCAGGCGCGGGCGCGGGCGCGCTCGGCGGCGGAGCATCTCCTGGCCTTGACGGCGGTCGGGGCGACCCTGATCGAGGCCGATGGTCGGCGCCGCGCGGTTTCCGTGCGCGATCTCCGGCCGGGAATGCGCGTGGCGGCCGCGGCCGGTGATCGCATTCCCGGCGACGGGATCATTGCCAGCGGCAGCTCTGAGCTCGACAACAGCCTGCTTACCGGCGAGACCATGCCGGTCCTGGTGGCGCCAGGCGATCAGGTCTTTGCCGGCGCCCTCAACCGCGCGGCGCCCCTGGAGATCGAGATCACGGCAGCGGGGGAGGATAGCTTCCTCGCCGGCATCGCCCGGCTGATGAGCGCGGCTGAGCAGGGCCGCGCGCGCTATGTGCGTCTCGCCGATCGCATCGCCCGATTCTATGCCCCCTTCGTCCACCTGATGGCGGCGGCCACATTCCTGGGCTGGTTCTTTCTGTCCGAGGCCGGCCTGCGCGGCGCGCTGATGGTCGCCGTTGCGGTGCTGATCATCACCTGTCCCTGTGCGCTCGCCCTCGCTGTACCGGTGGTGCAGGTGGTGGCCACCGGCCAGCTTCTGCGCCGCGGCGTGCTGGTGAAGACGCCGGACGCTCTGGAGAAGCTGGCCGCCATCGACACCATCGTCTTCGACAAGACGGGGACCCTGACCGAGGGGCGTCCGCGCCTGATCAACGGGGCGGAGATCCCCGCGGCTCAGCTTCGCCTGGCGGGCGCGCTGGCCCGCACCAGCCGCCACCCCCTGGCCCAGGCCCTCGCGATGGCGGCCGGCGAGGTCGTGCCAACGGCCTCGGCGATCGAGGAGCGTCCAGGCGCCGGTCTCGCCGGCATCGTCGAGGGCCGGGAAGTCCGGCTCGGCAGCCGGGCCTTCTGCGGCCTGGCCAAGGACGAAAGCGGCGATGACGGCGCGATGGAAATCTGGCTGGCGGTCGAAGGCCGAGCGCCGCAACGCTTCGTCTTCGCCGACCGGCCGCGAGCCGATGCAGCCGCAGTCGTCGCGGCCCTGAAGCGCCGGGGCTATCGCCTGGCGCTGCTCTCGGGCGATCGGCCGGCCGTGGTCGTACGGATCGCAGGCGAGCTCGGGATCGAGGACTGGCGCGCGGCCTGCCTGCCGGCGGAGAAGGTGGCCGCCCTCGAAGCCTGGACCCGGGCGGGCGCCAAGATCCTCATGGTGGGCGACGGGCTGAACGACGCCCCGGCGCTTGCCGCGGGCTTCGTCTCCATGTCACCGGCAAGCGCCGCCGCGGTCAGCCAGACCGCCGCCGACCTCCTGTTCCAGGGCCAGCACCTGTCACCCGTGCTCCTGGCGCTTCGGATTGCGCGCCTCGCGGGGCGCCTGGTGAAGCAGAACTTCACGCTTGCGATCCTCTACAACCTGGGCGCCGTCCCGATCGCGATCGCAGGACTGGCCCCGCCGCTGATCGCGGCGGTCGCCATGTCGTCCTCCTCGCTGCTGGTGACGGCGAATGCCTTTCGGCTCTGGGCGCTTCGCGCCGGGGACTCGCAGCCATGACGGCGCTGCTCTATCTGATGCCCGCGGCCCTGCTTCTCGGCCTGCTTGGGCTCCTGGCCTTCCTCTGGGCCCTGAAGAGCGGACAGTTCGAGGATCTGGACGGGGCGGCCCAGAGGATCCTGATCGACGAGGATCCTGCGGCCATGCCGCCGGCGCGCGTCAATCCGCCGAAGAATCGCCGTCGACCAGCGCGCTGAGCCCGTTCATATCGAGGATCGCGATTCCCTTGCGCCCATGCGGGGCGATCAGCTTGGCGTTGCGCAGCTGCGTCAGGGTGCGGCTGACCGTCTCGGTCGTAAGCCCGAGGAAATCGGCCATGTCGGTCCGGCTCATCGGG
>DATBBO010000488.1:0-2123 GCA_036270995.1 Dongiaceae bacterium
GGAAGCTCTTGCGAAGGGGAAGATCCTATCCCCTCTATCCTTCCGGCGCCGGCTCCGCCTTCCGTACCGCCTTCGACATCATCATCATGATGCTGGAGTAATCCAGCTTGCTGTAGCCATTGTCGCAATGCATCGCGAAGAAATTGCAGGCGATGGTGCCCAAGGTCGCCAGCGTCTTGGATTCCCCGGCGAGCTGCACGGCCAGCAGCATGTCCTTTAGCTGGAAGTCGGAGCGGAAGCCCCCGACGTAGTTGTGCGACGATGGCGCCTCCGGCATCACCCCCGGATAGGGGTTCAGCTTCTGCAGCGCATAGTTGGTCCCCGAGCTGGTGCGCATGATGTCCGAGAGCACCGCGGGATCCAGCCCATTGGCGATGCCCAGCGCCAGCGCCTCGGTCGTGCCGATCATGCAGATACCCGACAGCATGTTGTTGCAGATCTTGGCCGTCTGCCCGGCGCCGTTGGATCCGGCATGGACGATGTTCTTGCCCATGGCGGCCAGCAGCGGGCGCGCCCGCTCGAGATCGCTCGATTCGCCGCCGACCATGAAGGTGAGCGTGCCGGCCTCCGCCCCCATGACGCCGCCGGAAACCGGCCCGTCGATCATGCGGCAGCCGCGCTTCTTCGTCTCCTCGGCGAGCTCGCGGGTGACCGAGATGGAGATGGTGCTGGAATCCATCAGCAAAGTGCCGGCCGGCAGATGGTCCAGCAGCTCGCCCTTGCCGGTATAGAGATCGCGGACATGATCGCTGGTGGGCAGCATGGAGATGACGACCTCGGCCCCCTTGGCCGCATCGAGGGCGGAGGTGGCGGCCCGGCCGCCGTCCTGCTTCAGCGCCGCGACGGCCTCGGGGAAGAGGTCGAAGCCCGCCACCTCATGGCCGGCCTTGATCAGGTTCCGGCTCATCGGCCTGCCCATATTGCCGAGTCCGATGAAGGCAACGCGCATCTGCTTCCTCCCTTGGGCCGCCCGATCAGACGCCGGGCGTGCCGTAGTTGATGATCACGGTCTTCGACCAGGTGAAATGGTCGATCATGCTTTCGGGCGAGAGCTCGCGGCCGATGCCGCTGATCTTGGTCCCGCCATATTCGATGCCGGCTTCGGCGACGGAGAACTGGTTGACCTGCACGAATCCGGCTTCGATCCGGTCGATGAATTCCATGGATCGCGCGAGGTCGCGGGTCCAGATCACCGCGGCGAGGCCGTAGCGGGAATCATTCGCCTCGGCGATCACCGCGTCGAAGTCGCTCCAGGGCGCCACCGTCGCCACCGGCCCGAAGATCTCGTCCCGGCAGACGGGCGACTCCGCCGGCAGGCCATCGATCAGAGTCGGCAGATAGAAATAGCCGCGCCGCAGCGCCTCGTCCTGCGGCCGCTCGCCCCCGGTCAGGATGCGGGCCTCCGGCGTCTCGCGCGCCATGGCGACATAGCGCTCCACCCGGGCGAGCTGCTCGCGGGAGATGATCGCGCCGACCTGGGTCGTCTCGTCCAGGGGATTGCCCATCTTCCCCTTGCCGAGCTCGGCCGTCACCCGCCGCGCCACCTCGGCATAGAGATCCCGATGGACATAGATCCGCGTGCCCGCCGTGCAGGACTGGCCCTGGCGGAAGAGCCGCATGCCCTGCACGATGCCGGCCACCGCCAGGTCGAGATCGGCGTCGGGCATGACGATATTGGGGTTCTTGCCCCCCAGCTCCGCCGTCACCGGCACGATCTTGTCGGCGGCGTAATGCAGAAGCTGGCTGCCGACGGCGCTCGAGCCCGTGAAAGTGATCTTGCGCACCAGCGGATGCTCGGCCAGCGCGCGACCCGCCTCCTCGCCCAGCCCGGAGATCACATTGGCCACCCCCGCGGGCAGCACCTCCTGCAGCACCTCGAAGATCCGCATCACCGCCAGCGGCGCCTGCTCGGCCGTCTTCAGCACCACGGTATTGCCGGCTGCCAAAGCGGGCGCAATCTTGGAGGCCGTCTGCATGAGCGGCGCGTTCCAGGGAATGATCGCCCCCACCACGCCGACCGGCACGCGCTTGGTGAAGAGGAAGCGGCGCGCCGTCCAGGGAACGGTCTTGCCCTTGGTCTCGCTCGCCATGCCGGCAAAGAAGCGGAAGATGTCGACCATGGT
>DATBBO010000489.1:0-5951 GCA_036270995.1 Dongiaceae bacterium
AGAATATGAGCGGAGAGATCTTCCAGGGTGGAAAGGCCGAACTCCGCCATCATCTCGCTCAAGCGCCGGCAGCCGATCTCGTTGCAGTTGATCAGGGAATAGATGTCGCCCTCGGTCTCCACGGGCAGGCGGGTATTCGCCTTGACGATCGCCATCAGTGTCTCGTTCACCCGGCCGCGGTCGACCAGCTTCAGGAAGGGCAGCGACAGCCCCTCCATGAAGACATCGGTGCCGTCCGGCCCGAAGCCGATGCCGCCGAGATCGACGATATGGCTGGTGCAGGAGAAGAGGCCGACGAGGCGGCCGCGATGGAAGGCCGGTGTGGTGACGACGAGATCGTTCAGATGCCCCGTCCCCTTCCAGGGATTGTTGGTGCAGTAGACATCGCCCTCCGCCATGGATTGCGTCGGGAAGGCCTCGATGAAATGGCGCACCGATTCCGCCATGGAGTTCACATGGCCCGGCGTTCCGGTGACCGCCTGGGCCAGCATGTGGCCCTGGAGATCGAAGACGCCGGCGGAGAGGTCGCCGGATTCCCGCACGATCGGGCTGAAGGCCGTGCGCAGCAGGGTCTGGGCCTGCTCCTCGACCACGGCCAGCAGGCGGTTCCACATGATCTGGCGGCGGATGGCGGAGAGGCCGCTGGAGGCTTCGGTCATGGCACAATGGACCTTGTTCGGAGGCTACTCATCACGAGCGCGTCGATCGAGAACGATGCAGCCCTGGGTGTTGATCGCGGCATCGAAGGCCGCGGTGACGAAGGTGGTGGTCTCGTCCTCGGCGATGACGGCGGGACCGGTGAGACGCGCACCCGGTACGAGGTCGGGACGCCAATAGACCGGCACCTCCATGGAGGCGCCGGTCTCGGGATCGAACAGGCGGCGCCGCCCGGCGGCCAGCGGCTGATCGACAGCCGAAGCAACGCTCCCGCCGGCAGCGGGGCGCTCGGGCTCGGTGCTCACGGTCAGCGACCAGGTCAGGATCTCCACCTCCGCATGCGGGATGGTGCGGGAGAACAGCGCCTCATATTCCCGCTGAAAGGCCGCGCGCAGCAAGCCCGCATCCTCGGGCGTGAGATCGCGGGCCGGTAGCGGCACGACGATCTCATGGCCCTGGCCGACATAGCGCATGAAGGCCGAGCGCGGCTCGATGAGCGAGGCCCCGCCGGCGCCGGCACGCACCACCTCGAGCGCCTCGGCCCGCATCTCGGCGATGATGGCATTGGCGGCGGCGGAATCGAAGGCGGAGAGGCGCATATAGCGGCTGCGCACCACCTCGAAGGCGATGGGCGCGCGCAGAAATCCCACGGCGGACCCCACACCGGCATTGGGCGGGACGATGACGCGGGCGATGCCGAGCTTCTCGGCCAGCCGCGCGGCATGGAGCGGGGCCGCCCCGCCGAAGGCGATCAGGCTGTGCTCGGCGATGACCTTGCCGCGCTCCACGGAATGGACCCGGGCGGCATTGGCCATGTTCTCGTCCACGATCTCGGCAACGCCATAGCCCGCGAGAACAGGCGCGAGCCCGAGGCTGGCGCCGATATCCGCCTGCAGTGCGGAAGCCGCCTTGGCGCCATCGAGCGGCAGGCGACCGGCCGCGAAGCGCGCGGGATCGATGCGGCCGAGGACGAGGTCGGCATCGGTCACGGTGGGGTGGGTCCCGCCGCGGCCGTAGCAGGCGGGACCGGGCTCGGCGCCGGCGCTCTCGGGGCCGACTGTGATGCGGCCCATGGCATCGACATGGGCAAGCGATCCGCCGCCGGCCCCGATCTCCACCATCTCGATGACGGGGATGCGCAAGGGTAGCCCGCTGCCCTTGAGGAAGCGCGCGGCACGGTCGACTTCGAAGCTGCGCGAGGCCTGGGGCTTCTGATTCTCGATCAGGCATATCTTGGCGGTGGTACCGCCCATATCGAAGGAGAGCACCTTGTTCTCGCCGCATTCGGCGGCGATGAAGGTGGCGAGGATGGCCCCGCCCGCGGGCCCGCTCTCGACCAGCCGGATGGGAAAGCGCTGCGCGGTCTCGAGAGTCGTAAGCCCCCCGCCGGAGGTCATGAGATAGACCGGGCATCCAAATCCCCGCTCCCTCAACGCCTGGCCGAGGCGGCCCAGATACCCAGCCATGAGCGGCTGCACATAGGCATTGGCCACCGCCGTCGAGCTGCGCTCATATTCGCGCACCTCGGGGCAGACCTCGCTGGAAAGCGTGATGGCGAGGTTCGGCCGCGCCGCGGCCAGGATCTCGCGCGCACGGCGCTCATGGACCGCGCTCGCATAGCTGTGGAGAAAGGCGATGGCAACGCTCGCCGCACCGCTCCGGTCGAGCGCCGGCAGCAAGGCCTCGAAGGCCGCCTCGTCGAGGGGAAGCAGCACCTCGCCCGCGGCATCGATGCGCTCCGGTACGGTGAAGCGGCGGAAGCGCGGGACGAGGGCCCGGGGCTTGTCGATGAAGATGTCGTACTGGTCGTAGCGGCCTTCATCGGCGATATCGAGGATGTCGCGGAAGCCCTCGGTCGCGATCAGAGCCGTGACCGCGCCCTTGCGCTCGATGATGGCATTGGTAGCGAGCGTCGTGCCGTGGATGAAGAGCCCGATCTCTCCCGGGGCGACGCCGATTTCCGCCAGCAGCTCCAGCGTGCCGGCGATCACCGCCTGCTCCGGCGCCTGGGGCGTGGTCAGGACCTTGCGGGTCCAGCGCTGGTCCGCCGCCTCGACGACGATGTCGGTGAAGGTGCCGCCGATATCGACGGCGAGGCGCTTGTTTGAATGGGTACCGGTCATTTTCACACAGGGCTGAAAGAAGGATCGAGGATGACGTCGATCAGGCTCGGGCCGTGGGCGGCGAGCGCCGCCGCCAGCGCATTGCGGACCTCATCGAGGGTCTCTGCCCGCTCGGCTCTCACGCCCATGGAGCGCGCAAGTGCGCAGAAATCGATGGGCGGGTCGTCGAGATCCATGGCGACGTAGCGCCCGGTCTGGGCGGCATGGCCGCGCACCGCGTTCACCCGCTGCTTCAAGATGCGATAGGCGCCATTGTTGAGGATCAGAAAGACGACGGCCAGGCGCTCATGGGCTGCGGTCCAGAGCGCCTGGCAGTTGAACATGGCGCTGCCATCGCCGATCAGTGCCAGAACCGGGCGATGGGGCAGCGCCAGCTTGACGCCGACAGCCGCCGGCAGGCCCCAGCCGATGCCGCCGCCCCGCATGCCGAAGAAGCTGTTGGCATCATCGCCGGCGATGAGCTGGCGCAGCCCCGGCGCGGAGGAGAGAGTCTCGTCGACCACGACGATGTCCCTGGGCAGCATCTCGCCGATGGCCTGCCAGAGGGCGAGCGGCCGGATGGGGAGCTTTCCTGCCTCGGCGAGCGCACGGGCCTTCAGCGCCGCGCGCTCGGAGGCGATGGCCGCACCGAGCGCAATCCGCCGGCGCTCGGCCTCGCTTCTGGCCGGATCGGACATGGCGGCGGCGATGGCGGCGCTTAGCTCCGGCAGCGCCGCCTTGGGATCGGCAAGGATCGCGATCTCGGCGGGGTAGCTCTTGCCGAGCTGCCAGGGATCACTGTCGAGATGAATGATCTTGAGCGCGGGCGGAATTGCCTCGGTCTCCGAGGGCAGCGACATGGTGAGGAGATCGGCGCCGATGGAGAGCAGCAGGTCGTACTGGTCGAGGGTCTTGCGGATCTGCGGCGCCAGGCGGGTGATGGGGCCGCGGAAGAGCGGATGCGTGCTGGGAAAGGGCGCGGTGTTGTCCATGCCCTCGAGATGCACCGGTGCGCCGATGGCCTCGGCGAGCCGGACCAGCTCGGCCAGCGCATCGGACTGGGCCACGGCGTCGCCGGCGATGATCACGGGATGCTCGGATGCGGCAATGAGCTTCGCCGCCGCTTCGATCGCCGCGGCATCGCCGCGCTGGCGCGATGCCACACGGGTCGGGCGGCCGAGATCGATCTCCGCCTCGGCATTCAGGATGTCGCCGGGGATCGAGAGGAAGACCGGCCCTGTGGGCGGGGCGAGCGCCGTCTTGGCGGCACGATGAAGGAGGCGCGGCAGATCGGCGAGGCGGCGCACCTCCACCGCCCATTTGACGAAGGGCCGGGCGATATCCGGCAGCTCGGCCCAGAGGATGGGTTCGGTCAGCGAAAAGCTCTGATCGTGCTGGCCGGCCGTGACCAGGATCGGCGCGCCGGCCTTCTGGGCGTCGTAGAGCATGCCCAGGGCATTGCCCAGGCCCGGCGCCACATGGATGTTGACGGCGGTGAGCCGGCCCGAGGCCTGGGCATAGCCCCCCGCCATGGCCATGACCGCGCCCTCCTGGAGGCCCAGCACATAGCGGGGCAGGCTCTCCACCGCGAGCTGATCCATGAGCGGCAACTCCGTGGTGCCGGGGTTGCCGAAGATCACCTCCACCCCCTCCTGGCGCAGCAGCTCCAGAAAGGCCCGCCTGCCGGAGATCAGGGGCATGGGATGCCCCCGATCTGCCCCCTCTCCCGCTTCAAAGCGCGGGAGAGGGAAAAGGACAGCGACATGCTCCTCATTGCCTCGCCGCCGGCATGGTGTAGTTCAGCCCCATGCGGCCGCCATCGGGATAGATGATCTGTCCAGTGATATAGGAAGCATCGTCGCTGGCGAGGAAGGCCGCGACGGAGGCGACCTCCGACGCCTCGCCGCAGCGCCCGATGGGGGTGCGGGACAGGATCACGCGATAGGCGGCCTCGTTGGTGAGGACGGCGTTGCGCGCGAGATCCGTCAGGATGGTGCCGGGGCCGATGGCGACGACCCGGATGCCATGGGGTGCCAAGGCCACGGCCATGACCCGCGTCAGCTGATTGATGGCGCCCTTTGAAGCGCCATAGGCGACCTGGTTCGGGATCGCCAGCAGGGCGTTGACCGAGGACATGCTGATGATCACCCCGCCCCCGCCCTGACTCACCATCTGGCGCGCCGCCGCCTGGCCGCAGAGGAAGACGGATTTCATGTTGGTACGGATGACGCGGTCGAAATCCTCCTCGGCAAGATCGAGAAACTCCGCGGCATGGGTGATGCCGGCATTCGACATCATGATGTCGATCCGGCCGTGGATTTCCACGGCGCGCCGGATCAGGGCCTCGACATCGGACTTGAGGCCGGCATCGCACCGGATGAAGGGTGCCTCCAGGCGATCGGCGGCGGCCTTGCCGCCGGCCTCGTTGATATCGGAGAGCATGAGCTTCGCGCCCTCCGCCTTGAAGCGCTCGGCGCAGGCAAGACCGATGCCCTGCGCCGCCCCCGTGATGACGGCGACCTTGTCCTTCAAACGCATCGGCATACTCCCCTGGAACGCCCCTAGGCGGCCCACGCTCTAGCATCTTCCGCGGTCCGGGGACAGCGGACAGGGCCGTCGATGGCCTGCTCACCTGTTTTTGCAGGGAATCCACAGGTGGTCGCGCCTTCGCCGAGGCGTCGGCGAGACGCCGGTTGTATACGCAAAAAGTCTGATCGGCTGGTGCTTCTCACTCGTTTCCTTGTCGGGGGCATGCGCAATCGCCCGGTCGTCAGGGATTGGGGGCGTTGCCAGGGATCTCTTCATCCTAGATTTAGGATATACGTAAAACTCGTATAAATCAACCCCGGCAACCGCTCACGGACTTCCGAAGGCGGAGCGAGCCTCCTCACCCCGACCCTCTCCCCGATGCGGGCGAGGGGGAAGGAAGTGATCCCGACAGGACTTCGCTCAATAGGACTTCGGCAGGCCCAGAGTCCGCTCGGCGATGTAGCAGAGGATGAGCTCGCGGCTGACCGGGGCGAGGCGGGCGATCAGCACCTCGCGCAGATAGCGCTCGACCTGGAACTCCTCCGCATAGCCCATGCCGCCATGGGTCATGAGCGCCGTCTCGCAGGCGCGGAAGCCTGCCTCGCCGGCGAGATATTTGGCGGCGTTCGCCTCGGCGGCGCAATCCAGGCCGGCGTCATAGAG
>DATBBO010000490.1:0-4514 GCA_036270995.1 Dongiaceae bacterium
TGGTTCAGCAGCAGCGCCAGGACGAGGCCGAGGAAGAACTGGAGGACGACCGAGGCGACGGTCCACCAGACCGTGTTCTCGAGCGCATTCCAGAAATTGGCATCGGCCAGGAGGTCGCGGAAATGGGCGAGGCCCACGAAGCCGCCGCTCATGGGATTGAGAAGCTCCATGTCGCGGAAGGCATAGGAAAGCCCGATTGCCAGCGGCACCAGCATCACGGCGGCGATCAGGATCAGCGCCGGGGCGCTGTAGAGATAAGGCTCCGCCGCAATCGCCAGCCCGCGCAGCGGACTGCGCCTGTGCCCGATGACGGCGGTGGCGGTCATTCGGCGGGTGCGCCCTCTCCCGCGCGCTGAGCCCCTCTTCTCCTGCCCCCTCGACGGGGGCCGGGTTCGGGCGGGGCTACCGGCGCGGTCATGGAAGCAACCACGCCCGGCATCACCCCCCACCCCGACCCTCCCCCGCAAGGGGGGAGGGGGATGAAGCTCCGGCGCGCTCGGCCTCAACGTCACTTCTTGGCCGCCAGATACTTCTTCTGCGCCGGGGTCAGGTAGTCGGCCCATTGCTTGGCGAGATCCTGCGGCGAGAGCTGGCCGAGAAGGGCCTGCTGGCCCGTCTTCACCACGATGGAATCGGCGAAATAGGCGAATTCCGGCAGGTAGGTGGGCATGACTGTCGGGGTCACGTCCTTGTCGCCCAGCTCCTCGAACCAGCCCTTGAACTTCGGATTGGCGTAGAAGGGATCCTTCTCGGCGGATTTGTAGATGGGCAGCGCCCCGATCCGCTTGTTCCAGATCACGTTGCCCTCGGGCCCGTCGAGGGTCGCGATCAGCTTCCAGGAGAGATCCTTGTTCTTGCTGTTGGAGAACATGGCCCAGCTGCCATAGCCGATGGTCGGGAAGGCCTTGCCGGATGGTCCCTTGGGGAAGGGCACGACGTCGTAATCCTCGGGCTTCATGCGCTCCTGCACGGCGATCAGCGCGTCGGGATCCTGGTCGAGCATGGCGCAGGTGCCGGAATAGAAGCCGGCGACGATCTCGTTGAAGCCCCAGTTCACGGCGTCCTTCGGCGCATAGCCGTTCTTGTAGAGATCGACCAGCCAGGACATGCCCTTGACCCAGCCCGGATCGGCGAAGGTCGAGGTCCCGTCCTTGGTGAAGAAGCTGTTGTCGCCGTTCATGCCGGCGCCGAACATGACCCAGCCATTGAGCCCGCCCGGCCCGCCGCGCAGGCAATAGCCGTATTTGCCCGACATGGCCGAGATCTTCTTGGCGTCTTCCGTGAACTCGTCCATCGTCTTCGGCGCCTGATCGATGCCCGCCGCCTTGAACAGCGTCTTGTTGATGAACATGGCCCTTAAGTAAAAGCCATAGGGCAGGGCATAGGCGGTGTTGCCGACATAGCGGGCCATCTGGAGCGTGCGGTCGTTCAGCTCCTTGGTGTGGTCCCACTTGGCGAGATAGGGCTCGAGGTTCTCGAGCATGCCGTTATTGGCATAGAGCGCCTGCCAGCGGTCCGGCATCTCGACCACATCGGGCGTGTCGCCGGCCGAGACCATGGTCGCGAACTTCTCGAAGGCCTGGCTCCAGGGCAGCGAGGTAATCTCGACATGGGTCCCGGGATTGGCGTCCTCGAAGGTCTTGACGATCTGCTTCAGGGTCTCCGTGCGCTCGGGGCTGGTGATGACCTCCACGAGGCTCAGGGTCGTATCGGCGGCGGCGGGGCCCGCGATGAGCAGCGCTGCGATCCCGGCCAGCAGACATGATTTCAGCTTCATCCTCTTCCTCCGCTGTTTTCAGGTTTTGCTTGTTTCGAAGGCTTGGGTCAGGTCGGCCCACAGGGATTCCGCGGCCTCCAGACCGGTATTGAGGCGCACCATCCGCTCCGGCACGCCGAAGCGCAGCGCATGGTTGGGCCCGCCCGTCTGCACCCGCGTGACGCCCGCCGGGCAGATCAGGCTCTCATGGCCGCCCCAGCTCACCCCCATCTTGAAAAGCTTGAGGGCGTTGCAGAAGGCGGGGATGTCGATCGAGGGATGGAGCTCGATGGAGAACAGCCCCGATGTGCCGCCGAGCCCCTTGGAGCGCGGCTGCGAGAGGGCCGGGTGATGTACCCGCGTGACCGCGGGATGTGACTGAAGCCGCGTCGCTAGGAGAAGCGCGCTGCGCTCATGCTCGCGCATGCGCGCCGGGAGCGTCCGCAGCCCCCGCAGCAGCAGCCAGCCATCGAAAGGCGAGAGCTTGGCGCCGAGATAGGGCAGGACCTCGCGGCGGAGCTTGTTCACCAGCTCCTTCCGCCCCGCGACCACGCCGGCGACGACGTCGGAATGGCCGCCGATATATTTGGAGGCGGAATGGAGCACGAGATCGCAGCCCAGGGTGATCGGCTGCTGGAAGACCGGCGAGGCCCAGCTGTTGTCGACGATGGTGATCGCGCCCGCGACCTTTGCCAGCCGCGCCAGGGCCGCGATGTCGTGGACCTGGAACATCCAGCTCGTCGGGCTCTCCAGATAGAAGAGCTTGCGGCCGGGCAGCGCCTGTTCGACCGCGGCGAGATCGCTTGCATCGATATAGTCCACGGTGATGCCGAAGCGCTTCAGCACCACCTCGAAGAAGCGGAAGCTGTCGGGATAGAGATGCTCGACGGCGAGGATCCTGTCGCCGGGCTGGACGAAGGCGAGCACGGCCGATGAGATCGCCCCCATGCCGCTGGCGAATCCCAGCGCGTCCTCCGTGCGCTCGAGCTCGGCGATCTTCTCCTCGAAGGCCCGGACCGTCGGGTTCAGCCCGCGGGAATAGGTCGGGCGCACCAGCTTGCCGCTGAAGGTCGCCGCCATCTCGTCATAGGAGGAGAAGGTGAAGAGCGAGGTCTGGAAGATCGGCGGCACCACCGCATCGCCGTAATGGCGCTCGTCATGGGCGAGGACCGTGGAGGCGAAGTCGACGCCGTCGAGCTCTTCACTCCCAGATTCCTTACTCATGGGACATCCGTTCTATGTCTTCGGCGACGATCGCGAGGATGGCGAGCGTGTGCCGGCGCGCCGTCTCCGGATCGTGCCGCGCGATCGCCTCGAAAAGCGGGCGGTGCAGGGGAAAGGAGCGGGCGGCGAAATCGGCGCGGTCGAAGGGCTTCGCCCAGAAGGAGGCGAAGGCCTCGCGCATTTGCGAGAGCAGCTGGCCGAACAGCGGGTTGCGGCAGGCATCGTAGATCGAAAGGTGGAAGGCGAGATCCTCGGGCCCGGCCGTTCCCTCGGCGAGATGGACGCGCTCCATCTCGACCAGCCGCGCCTCCATGATCTCGAGATCGCCGGGGGTCGCGCGCAGCGCCGCCAGCATGCCTGCCTCGGTCTCGAGGCCGCGGCGGACTTCCAGGGTCTGGAGCAGGGCATCGCGCTCGGCGACGATGGAGAGGGGAAGGTAGACGGTCCTAGCGCTGACCGGCCGCTTGAGGAAGGTGCCGCTGCCCTTGCGGACCTCGACGATGTCGAGCGCCAGCCAGTGGCGGATGACCTCGCGGACCGTAGAGCGGCCGACGCCCAGCGCCTCCATGAGTTCGCGCTCGCTGGGAAGCTGCTCGCCGGGGCTGAGGCGCCGGCGCTCGATATAATCAACCAGCGCATCCAGGATCGCGCTCTTGCGGTCGATCGAGGGCAGGGGCGCGAGCCCCAAGGCCTGTGCCGTCTCCGAGACTGCCGCCATGCCTACCCCGCTTGCTGTCCTGACATCAGACCAGTTGACGGCCCCTGTCAAGGAGCGCGCTCTCCGGCATCCCGGGGATATCGACGCGATGGCTGCGGGCCCCACAAAGCAAAACGGCGCCTCCGGGGGGAGAGGCGCCGTTTCGCCACGCGGCTCCGGGGCTGGCCCGGGTCGCGCTGTTCAGAAGGTCAGGCCGCCTTGTGAGGGGCCGGCTTGTTGGCATTGGCGGGCTTGCGGACCGCGCGGTCGGCAAGCTCGTCGGCGACCCAGTCGATATCGCCGCGGACCAGGCCGATATCGCTCAGCATGCGGTTGTCGAGCTGGCTGAGCTGCTTGTGTGCATCGCGCCAGAGGTTCCACTGCTTGAGCGGCAGGACGACCTCGGCCTCGAAGCCGCTCTGGGCACCCTGCGCATTGCGCATCGCCTTGATCACCTCCGGGATCTCGGCCCGGCTGATGCCGATATCGGCCAGCATCCGGTCATCGAGAGACATCAGCCGGCGATAGGCGTCGCGCCGGCTGGACCAGGCAGCGAGCTTCCGGCCGATAAGCTTCGCCAGGGAAATCACGACCCACTCATCGCCGCCCGCGGACTCGGCCGCGACGCGATCGATCTCCGACTTGGATACCCCGATGTCCCTGAGCGTGCGCTCGTCGAGCGCCTGCAGCTCGCGGACGACCTGCATCCGCTTGAAGGGGCGGAGCAGGATCTCCACCACGGAGGGATAGCCAGCGGGGCTGGAAATGGTGATGTTGGAGGCAATGGCAGCCGGCGTCGTCGCAGCGGCCTGCATCGCAATCTTGGAGTCGGTATAG
>DATBBO010000491.1:0-4277 GCA_036270995.1 Dongiaceae bacterium
TGAAAGACGGATTCGTGACCAAGCTCAACAGCTATCGCGGCGGGCCGGACGACTGCGGCCGGTTCGGCCTCTATGGCGGGCGCTTCGTGGCCGAGACGCTGATGCCGCTCGTGCTCGAGGTCGAGGCCGCTTATGAGAAGGCCAAGGCGGACCCCGCCTTCAACGGCGAACTGACGCATTACCTCGAGCATTATGTCGGCCGGCCGAGCCCGCTCTATCTCGCCGAGCGGCTGACCGAGCATTTCGGCGGGGCCAAGATCTACCTGAAGCGCGACGAGCTGAACCACACCGGCGCGCATAAGATCAACAACTGCATGGGCCAGGTGCTGCTCGCCCGGCGCATGGGCAAGACCCGCATCATCGCCGAGACTGGTGCTGGCCAGCATGGCGTCGCCACCGCCACGGTCGCCGCCCGCTTCGGCCTGCCCTGCACGGTCTATATGGGCGAGGTCGACATGGAGCGCCAGCAGCCCAATGTCTTCCGCATGCGCCTGCTGGGCACCGAGGTCGTCCCGGTCAAGAGCGGCTCGCGCACCCTCAAGGATGCGATGAACGAGGCGCTGCGCGACTGGGTCGCCAATGTCGCGGACACCTTCTACATCATCGGCTCGGTCGCCGGCCCGCATCCCTATCCCGCCATGGTGCGCGACTTCCAGTCGGTGATCGGCAATGAGGTGCGCGCCCAGCTCGCCAAGGCCGAGAACGGGCGCCTGCCCGACACGCTGGTGGCGGCGATCGGCGGCGGCTCCAACGCCATGGGCCTCTTCCATCCCTTCCTCGACGATCCCAGCGTGCGCATGCACGGGGTCGAGGCGGCGGGCGATGGCGTGGAGACCGGGCGCCATGCCGCCTCGCTCGCCGGCGGCCGGCCCGGCGTGCTCCACGGCAACCGCACCTATCTGCTCCAGGACGAGGACGGCCAGATCATCGAGGCCCATTCCATCTCCGCCGGGCTCGATTATCCCGGCATCGGGCCGGAGCATGCCTGGCTCCACGACACGGGCCGGGTGAACTACGTCCATGCGACGGACAAGGAGGCGCTGGAGGCCTTCCAGCTCTTGAGCCGCATCGAGGGCATCATCCCGGCCTTCGAGCCCGCCCATGCGCTGGCGGAGGTGGCGAAGATCGCGCCCAAGCTGCCCAAGGATCACCTGATCGTGGTCAATCTCTGCGGGCGCGGCGACAAGGACATCTTCTCCGCCGCCAAGCATCTGGGGACCAGGCTGTGAGCCTCAACGGCAGCGGCACCAACGGGAATGCCAATCGTCTCGATGAGCGCTTCGCCGAGCTCAAGGCCTCAGGCCGCGCCGGGCTCGTCACCTTCGTCACCGCCGGCGATCCCGATCCCAAGACGTCGCTCGCCCTGGTCAAGGCGCTCCCCGGTGCCGGCGCCGATGTGATCGAGCTCGGTATGCCCTTCACCGATCCCATGGCCGACGGGCCGGCGATCCAGGCCTCATCGCTGCGCGCGCTCGCCGCCGGGCAGACGATGAAGAAGACGCTTCAGCTCGTGCGCGACTTCCGTTGCGAGGAGCAGGCGACACCCATCGTCCTCATGGGCTACTACAACCCGATCTACCAGTATGGCGTGGCGAAGTTCCTGAAGGATGCGCGCGCGGCGGGCGTCGACGGGCTGATCGTCGTCGATCTTCCGCCGGAGGAGGATGAGGAGCTCTGCCTGCCGGCGAAGGCGGCGGGGCTGCATTTCATCCGCTTGGCAACCCCCACCACCGATGACAAGCGCCTGCCCGCTGTACTGCGCAACACCGCCGGCTTCGTCTATTATGTCGCCATCGCCGGGATCACCGGCACCCGCTCGGCCGCCGATGCGGATATCGTGCGCGCCGTGACGCGGCTGAAGCGGCATACCGATCTGCCGGTGGCGGTGGGCTTCGGCATCCGCAATGCGGACCAGGCCGCCGCCGTCGCCAAGGTCGCCGACGGGGCGGTGGTGGGCTCGGCCCTGGTGGACCGGGTGGCGGCCAATCTCGATAGCGAGGGCAAGGCGAAGCCCGATCTGCCCGAGGCGCTGCTGGGCCTGGTGCGCGAGCTCGCCGCGGGCGTGCGAGGAGCGAGGAACAGATGAGCTGGCTGACCAATTTCGTCCGCCCCAAGCTGCAGGCGCTGGTCCGCAAGGGCGAGGTGCCTGACAACCTCTGGGACAAATGCCCGCAATGCGGCCAGATGATCTTCCATCGCGAGCTGGAGGCGGCGCTGCGGGTTTGTCCCCATTGCGGCCATCACATGCGCCTTCCGGCGGCGCGCCGGCTGGAGCTGCTGTTCGACGAGGGCAAGTACAGCCGCATCGAGCTGCCCAAGAGCGAGCTCGACCCGCTCAAGTTCCGCGACACCAAGCGCTATACCGACCGGCTGCGCGAGGCCCAGGCCAAGACCGGCGAGCAGGATGCCATCATCGTCGCCCATGGCACCATGGGCGGGCTCTCGGTGGTTATCGCGGTTTTCAACTTCGACTTCATGGGCGGCTCCATGGGGAGTGCCGTCGGCGACGGGCTGATCGCAGCGGCCCGGCTCGCCGTGCTGCAGGAGGCGCCGCTCATCGTGATTCCGGCCTCGGGCGGGGCGCGCATGCAGGAGGGCATCATCTCCCTCATGCAGATGCCGCGCAGCATCATCGCTGTGGACGAGGTGAAGGAAGCGGGGTTGCCCTATATCGTGCTGCTGACCGATCCCACCACCGGCGGCGTCAGCGCCTCCTTCGCTATGCTGGGCGACATCGCGATCGCCGAGCCCGGCTCGGTCATCGGCTTCGCCGGCGCGCGGGTGATCGAGGAGACGATCCGCGAGAAGCTGCCAGAGGGCTTCCAGCGCGCCGAATATCTGCGCGACCACGGCATGGTCGACATGGTGGTGCCGCGGGGCCAGCTGCGCGACACGCTGATCCGCCTCATCGACCTGCTCCGCCATCCGACGCCGCCTGCCGACGTGGTCAGCCTCCCTGTCACCGCCGGCGGTGACGCGCATGTCCCAGCCCGTATTGACTGAACCCGCATCGACCGACCCCACCTCGCCTGCGTCCTCATCGACTGAGAAGGGGCGCGGCAGCGACCTGGTCCTGGAGCGGCTGACCAAGCTGCATCCCAAGATCATCGATCTCTCGCTGGACCGCACCTGGCGCCTGCTCGAGCGCCTCGGCCATCCGGAGCGCCGCCTGCCGCCGGTCGTCCATGTCGCCGGCACCAACGGCAAGGGCTCGGTCATCGCCTATCTGCGCGCCATGCTGGAAGCGGCGGGCTATCGCGTGCATGTCTATACCTCGCCGCATCTCGTGCGCTTCCATGAGCGCATCCGGCTCGCGGGCCGGCTGATCGAGGAGAAGGCGCTGCTGGCACTGCTCGAGGAATGCGAGAGAGCGAATGGCGAGGAGCCCATCACCTTCTTCGAGATCACGACCTGCGCCGCCTTCCTGGAGTTCACCCGCACGCCCGCCGACATCCTGCTGCTTGAGGTGGGTCTGGGCGGCCGGCTCGATTCGACCAATGTCGTGGCGGAGCCCCTCGTCACCGTCGAGATGCCGATCTCCTTCGACCATATGCAGCATCTGGGCGATACGCTGGCGAAGATCGCCTTCGAGAAGGCGGGGATCATCAAGCGCGGCCGGCCCGTAGTGATCGCCCCGCAGCCGCCCGAGGCGCTGGCCGTGTTCGAGGCGCGCGCCGCGGAGCTCGAAGCACCGCTCTGCCGCCATGGCCGCGAATGGACCGTGGAAGCGCGCAAGAACGGCATGGTCTTCCGCGACCGGCTGGGCGAGCGCAAGCTCCCCACGCCAGGCCTCCCCGGCGCGCATCAGATCCCCAATGCCGGTGCAGCGCTCGCCTGCATCCCCTTCCTGGAAGGCTTCCGCGTCGACGAGCATGTCCAGATGCGCGGCCTCTGCGAGGTGGAATGGCCGGCGCGGCTGCAGCGCCTGACCCGCGGGCCCTTGGCCACGAGCCTGCCGCCCGGATGGGAACTCTGGCTCGATGGCGGCCACAACGAATCGGCCGGCGAGGCGCTGGCGGAATTCTTCGGCGCCCAGCAGGCCAAGGAGCCGGGGCGCCCGCTGCATGTGATCTTCGGCATGCTGAACACCAAGGACCCCGTCGCCTTCCTGAAGCCGCTGGCGCCGCTGACCAGCGATCTCCAGGCAGTGCAGATCGAGGGCGGCCATTCCTCGCTGGCCGCCGAGGAAGCCGCGGCCGCGGCGCGTCGGGCGGGCATCGCCGCGGAGACGGCGGTCAGCGTCGATGCGGCGCTGGCGCGGATTGTGGCACAGGGTG
>DATBBO010000492.1:0-3072 GCA_036270995.1 Dongiaceae bacterium
CTACGGCGCCCGCGACCCGCAGCAGAACCAGGCCGCGGTGCTGCTGGAGGTGCTGCGCCGGCGAAGCCAGCGGGCCCGCTGATACCCCCCTTGTCGGCAGCGCGATCGCATTTGGCCAGCTTCGCTTCATTTTGCGTTCGTCATCCCGGCGAAAGCCGGGATCCAGGTTTGCAAGAGCTCGCTGATTGCCCTGGACCCCGGCTTTCGCCGGGGTGACGGATTGGAAGAAGCGCCGGTCCGTCCAGATGCGATAGTCCTGCTCCTAGCCTGCGGCGCGACAAGGCCGTTAGCGCCGGCGCAGCAGCTCCAGCAGCACCGCGGCCTGGTTCTGCTGCGGGTCGCGGGCACCGTAGAGGAGGGTCACCTGCCTGCCGCGGCCGAGCTTGCGGAGCTCGGCCAGGGCGGGATTGCCCGCCATCTCCGCCGCGTAGCGCCTGCGGAACTCGGCGAAGCGCTCTGGCTCGTGGCCGAACCAGGTCCTGAGTGCGGCACTGGGCGCCACCTCCTTCATCCAGCGGTCGATCTTCGCCTCGGCCTTGGCAAGGCCGCGCGGCCAGAGGCGATCCACCAGGATGCGCTCGCCATCCGCCGGCGATGGCGGGTCATAGACGCGCTTGATCCGGAAGGCCATGGCCCACCTCGCTATGCCCCCTCGCTAAGCCCCGAGTCGGGTGCTCCACCGGCGATCTTGCCTGTTTCTGCAGTGAATCTGCAGGCGTCTCTCCTCCGGCAACGTAAATTTATATATTACACGTAAAACGGCGTATCCGTCAAGCCAGCTTTTCTCTACCGTCACCCCGGCGAAATCCCCGGATCAAGTCCGGGGAGGGGTCCAGGGCAACCAGTGTGCTCTTGCAATCCTGGATCCCGGCTTTCGCCGGGATGACGAAGGAAGGGAAAGAGCCGAACAAGCCGTAAGCGATTGGCCCGGCCATCACGAAAGGGGGCGGCGCCGCAGGTGCCCTGACAAAGCCGTGAACGGAACAGGGCGCTGACAATCGCGCCGGCCATCCTATATTGAGGGCATCCCGAAAAGACATCAGGCCGGCCGGAGGACCCCATGGCGAACTACCGCAAGGACCCCGAGGCGATCTCCCGCCTCACCCCCGAGCAGTACCGGGTGACCCAGCAGAGCGCCACCGAGCGCCCGGGCACCGGGGAATATCTCCACAACCATGAGCCAGGGATCTATGTCGACATCGTCTCGGGCGAGCCGCTCTTCGCCTCGGCGGACAAGTTCGAATCCGGCTGCGGGTGGCCGAGCTTCACCAAGCCGATCGAGCCGGCCAATGTCGCCGAGCTCCGCGACACGACCCATCGCATGATCCGCACCGAGGTGCGCTCGACCCATGGCGACAGCCATCTGGGCCATGTCTTCGACGACGGGCCGCCGGACCGGGGCGGCCTGCGCTATTGCATCAACTCCGCCTCGCTGCGCTTCGTGGCGCTGAAGGACATGGAGCGCGAGGGCTATGGCGCCTATGTCAGCCAGGTGGAGACGGGTAAAACGAAGGCCAAAAAGGACCAAGAGGGAGCAAGGACATGACAGCGACAACGACCGAACGCGCCCCTGGCACCACCGAGCGCGCCGCCACGGAGCGCGCCGTATTGGCGGGCGGCTGCTTCTGGGGCATGCAGGATCTGATCCGCCGTTTTCCCGGCGTGATCTCGACCCGCGTCGGCTATAGCGGGGGCGATGTGCCCAACGCCACCTACCGCAATCACGGGACCCATGCCGAGGCGATCGAGATCGTCTTCGATCCGAGGAAGCTGAGCTTCCGCCAGCTGCTGGAGTTCTTCTTCCAGATCCACGACCCCTCGACGAAGAACCGCCAGGGCAACGATCGCGGCACGAGCTACCGCTCGGCGATCTTCTACACCTCGGAGGCGCAGAGAAATGAAGCCCTCGACACCATCGCCGATGTCGACGCCTCCGGCCTCTGGCCCGGCAAGGTGGTGACCGAGCTCGCCCCCGCCGGCCCCTTCTGGGAGGCCGAGCCGGAGCATCAGGATTATCTCGAGCGCTATCCCCACGGCTACACCTGCCACTTCGTCCGCGAGGGCTGGCGGCTTCCCCGCCGGGAGGAGGCGCGGCGGGAAGAGGCGCGGAAGGCCGGCTGAGAAAAAGCCAGCTAAGAAAGGGTGAGCCAGGACAAGGCGAGCCAGGCGTAAGACGGGGGACAGGAACAAGCGACTAGCTACAAGCCCTGGGCCGGGCAGGCCCGGGCCTGTCCAGGGCGTGGCCAGGTAGGCCGCCCCTGCCGTTTCCGGGGTGGGCGCGCGATGACCTATGAGGAATACAACGCCTTCTGCGGCGGGCTGCCGGCCACCACCCATGTGGTGCAGTGGGGCGGCTCGCATGTCTGGAAGGTCGGCGGCAAGGTCTTCGCCATCGGCGGCTGGCATGACGGCAAGGGCGAGCCGGGCATCACCTTCAAGGTGAGCGAGATCGCCTATGAGATGCTGAAGGGCCAGCCGGGCCTGCGCCCGGCCCCCTATCTCGCCTCGCGCGGGATGAAGTGGATCCAGCACTACGCCAAGCCCGGCCTCCGGGATGCCGAGCTCAAGGACTATCTCCGGCAGTCGCATCTCATCGTCTCCCAGGGCCTGCCCAAGAAGACGCGGATCGCGCTGGGGCTGCTGACGGCGTGAACCTCGCGGGGTCATTGCCCCACGGCCGTGATACGGTGTCGCGCAAAATCCAAGGTCAGCTTAGCCTCGGTGCCACGATGCCCCACAAGCTCCGGATCGACATCACCCCTACCGACCACGTCACGGCCGTTGCCTATCCCGTCGCCTCGGGCAGCAGGCATCAGGCCACCTACATCCTCGCCCACGGCGCCGGCGGCAATCAGCTGAGCCCATGGATCGTCCAGTTCGCCACCGCCGCGGCGGCGCGGGGGATCGCGGTCGTCACCTTCAACTTCCTCTACAGCGAACAGGGGCGCGGGCTGCCGGACAAGAACGACAAGCTCGAGGCCTGCTGGCGGAAGGTGGTCGAGGCCTGGCATGACGGCGCCTTCGCCAAGAGCCTGGGCAAGAGCAGCGGGCCGCTGATCATCGGCGGCAAGT
>DATBBO010000493.1:0-1537 GCA_036270995.1 Dongiaceae bacterium
ATCCCGCCCTGGCGCATACAAGAGGCTCAACCGAAGGGGCCGCTGGCGATCAAGTGGTGGCTGACGTTATCAATACATTGGCCGATGCAAACAAATACATCGCCAATGAGGCCATCGATGTTTCGGCCCGACACTCGGCGCGCCCGGGATATCTGCTGCCGGAAGCTCCGTAGCCTGAGCTTCGGCATCGGCGTTAGGACAACTGCGAGCGATATTATGGCTGTATACCAGTGCCTGTGCTTTTCCGCGGGCGTGATCGACTATTGGGAAAATCTAGAGTGCGAATCTGATGAAGCCGGTCTGGCTTCGCTGACGGCCAAGATATCTGAGGGCGAATGGGATGCCGTCGAGCTTTGGAACGGTGAGCGGCTGATTCACAGACTCTCGCGACTCTGCTAACTGCCTCGCCCAGCCACTCTCGCCCGGCACCTTCAACCGCTGCCACGACCCTCCCCGAAGCTATTGCCGACGATGTATGGCCCGCAGGGGAAGCTTGCGGGAATGCGGCTTAGCTCAGGCTCCGCCGCTCGCTCCATCGCCTGGATCTAGCCGCCGCGCGAGCGCGCCGGAGCCGCCATTGCGCGGGCCCTTGGGCAGCGATACCGTGCGGCCGTGCCGCTTTTGCCGCGGAGCTCACGCCATGACGCGATCTCTCGCCCGCACAGAGCTGGGTCCTGACCGATGACGGCAGATGACCGCCGCTGGCCGGCGCTGCCGCTCGAGGCCTGGGAGCCGACCCGGGCCACGCTGCATATGTGGACGCAGATCGTCGGCAAGATCCGCCTGGCGCTGAGCCCGCGGGTGAATCACTTCTGGCAGACCCCGCTCTATGTTAGCGCGCGGGGCCTCACCACTTCGCCCATTCCCCATGACGGGGGAAGCTTCGAGATCCTGTTCGATTTCATCGAGCATGTCCTGGTGATCCAGAAGACCGATGGAACGGTGCGACGGCTGGGGCTCGCGCCGCGATCGGTCGCCGATTTCCATGCGGAGGTCATGGCCCTGCTGCGCGCCATGGGCATCGAGGTGAAGATCTGGCCGGTGCCGGTCGAGCTCGACGATCCGATCCCCTTCGAGCAGGACCGCAGCCATGCCGCCTATGATCCCGGCTATGCCAACCGGTTCTTTCGGATCCTCGTGTCGGTGGATGCGATCTTCAAGGAATTCCGCGGCGAGTTCATCGGCAAGTGCAGCCCGGTACATTTTTTCTGGGGCAGCTTCGACCTGGCGGTGACGCGCTTTTCCGGCCGCCGCGCGCCCCTCAGCCCCGAGGCCGATCTGATCACGCGGGAGGCCTACTCCCACGAAGTGAGCAGCGTCGGCTGGTGGCCAGGGGACGGCTCGACCGGATACCCGGCCTTCTTTGCCTATGCCGCGCCGGAGCCCCCCGGCTATTCGGGCTGGGCCGTCAGGCCGAAGGCCGCGTTCTATGACGAGGGCGCGTCGCAATTCCGGCTGAGATATGACGATGTCCGGCAATCGCCTTCGCCGCGGCAGGATCTGCTCGAGTTCTGCCGCAGCACCTATGAGGGGGCGG
>DATBBO010000494.1:0-8525 GCA_036270995.1 Dongiaceae bacterium
ATAGATCAATTGCCGCACATCGGCGGGATAGTCGCCGGCGATGAATACGACCTCGCTGCGGCCATTTCTCTGCGCGAAGTCGACGGCCGCGGGCCCCTCCGGCCCCTGCATCACGATCACGTCGAGCTGTCCTTTCGGGAAACGGCTGAGCAGATCCTGGACGGCCGCCAAGGCTTTCGCGCTGTCGAAATCGTCGGTCACGCGAGCGACTTCGTCATATTGCGGGTGGCTCGCCCGAAACTCATCCCACCCCTTGGCGCGCAAGACCTGCGCGGGGCTGCCGGAGAAGCCCATGACATAGGCGACCTTCGCCTTCCCTCCCTTGAATGCCTGATCGAGGAGCTGGCCCTGAAGTCGGCCGAAGTTGACGTCGTCCGCCCCGACATAGGTCAGGACGTTGACCTCCTTCCGGCCGAAGCCCGCCTTGTTGTTCGCCTCGATGATCGGAATTCCGGCATCGTTGACCAGCTTGATGCCGGGAATGATCCCCTCGCCGGAGGGCGTCAGGATGATGAGATCGTATTTCTGAGCGATGAAGTTCTGCAGGTTTGCGAGCTCGGTCGCGACATCCCCGCTGTTTCCGTCGAGAAGATCGTAGGTGAATCCGAATTGCTTGGCGCCGTCCTCGAGGCCGGTCTTGAAGTTCGCGTAGAACGGCACTTTCAGATAGGCGACGCTGACGCCGATCTTCTTGTTCGCGGGCGGCGTCCCCGGCACCGGAGCCATGCGGGCCACGGGAAGGCAGCTGAGAGCTGCGGCCGAGGCTCCCGTCGAAGTGAGGACGGGAAGGAGGCCCGCCGTCACACCCAAGGCCCCCTTCAGGAATCCGCGTCGGTCCAGAGCTCTCCTCGAGGTTACCCTTGCGCGTGGAGAATGACTCTCAGCCATGTTGCCTCCTTCGCGAGCCTAGGGCTGTCGCCAGCCGGGAATCGTCGTCAGGTGATGATCGTGGCGTCTATCGCCCAGCATGCTACCGCCTTTTGCCCCGAAGCGGATAGCTGGAAGGCCCTTGGCGTGAGCGGTGCGGGTAAAAGTAGCGATTCCGCGGGCAGATACAATTCTTCGAGGATGACGTGGCTCTCACCTATCGCGACACGAATTCCCCGCGTCCTGAATAGCCGTCGAGGGCGACGGCGACGATGAGGATCAATCCGGTCGCGACCGGCTGCCAGAAGGGCGAGACTCCGAACAGGTTGAGCGCATTGGCGATGACGCCCAAAAGGAATACGCCGACGATCGTCCCCCACATGCGGCCGCTCCCGCCGCCGAGAGCAGCACCGCCGACGATCACGGCGGCGATCGCCGTGAGCTCGTAGCCCAGGGCCGCCTGCGGGGTGGCGCTGGCCGTCTGTCCGATGAGAATGATCCCCGCCAGCGCGGCGCAGCCCGAGACGAGCACATAGACCGCAAACCGCACGCGGCGCGCGTTCACGCCCATTTCCGAAGCCGCCACGGCGTTCCCGCCGACGGCGTAGATGTAGTGACCGAAGCGGGTCTTGTGCAGCACGAAGCCCAGAAGCAGAGCAACGATCATGAAAATGATCGCCGGAATCGGAATGCCCAGGAGCTTTCCCAGGCCGAGCGTCGTGAAACCGTAGGGAACGCCAAATCGCGGGGTGGCATTGGTCGCGACATAGATCAGACCTCGAACCACAGTCATGGTCCCCAAGGTCGACACGAAGGGGTTGACGCCGAGATAGGCGATGAGCAGGCCGTTGACCACGCCGACAAAAAGACAGGCGAGCAGCGCCCCCGCTATGCCGATCGGGATGCTGAGCACATCCATGTCGATCATGAGGGTCGCCCCGACGACGCTGGAAAGCGCGGCGACAGCGCCGACCGACAGATCGAAGCCGCCCACGATGATCGCAAAGGTCATACCGCAGGCGATGATGCCGATGATGGAATTCTGCGCGAGCACATTGCTGATGTTCTGGTATGTGCCGAATTGCGATTTCGTCGCGAGCATGAAGGCGACGAGGGCGAGGAACACGAGGGTCATGCCGTAACGCCGGAGAAGTCCCCGCCCGATGCGAATTCTGCTTCCTCGCGAACCAATCTTGCCTGCCGGCGAATCGATCCGCATCAGTGGGTCCCGCTCACGCCGGCCGAAGCGCCGGTGATCATGCTGACGATCTCGTCGGGCAAAGTCTCCTTCGTCACGCGCTGGCCGATCATCCGGCCGCGGCGAAGCACCCATATCCGGTCCGTGATCCGGAAGATCTGATCCAGATTGTGGCTGATGACCAGCAGGCTCAAGCCGCGCTGGCGCAGGCTCAGGATGACCTCCTCCACGGCGCGGGTCTCGGCCACGCCCAGAGCAGCCGTGGGTTCGTCCATGACGATGAGTCTCGATCCCCAGGCGGCCGCACGCGCAATGGAGATCACCTGGCGCTGCCCGCCGGAGAGCGTCTCGACCGGCGCCTCCATCGGCGGAACGTTGATCTGAAACTGCTTCAGCATCTCGTGCGTGTTCGACGACATCCTCTGCTTGTCGAGTATGTTCAGGTATCGGGGCCCGACGGTCAGTTCGCGGCCCAGATAGAGGTTCGCCCAGACCGTCAGATTCCCGACAAGCGCCAGGTCCTGATAGACCGTCTCGATCCCGCTGGCCCGCGCCTCTGCGGGGGACCCGAAGTTGACGGGCGCCCCGTCGAACTCGATGTGGCCGGCATCCCGGCGGAGCACGCCGCTGATGATCTTGACGAGCGTCGACTTGCCGGCCCCGTTGTCACCCACGAGCCCGGTGATCTCTCCCGGAAGGAGGTTCATGGAAACGTCATGTAGGGCGACGACGGCGCCATAGCTTTTGTTGATGGATGCCGCGCGCAAGGCTGCCCCCGACGGCGCGGGATCGCCTCGCTTGCCCGCTCCGGAAATCTCGGCGGTCACCTGATCATTTCCCCGAGAAGTTCCCCCCTGCCATTGCCGATGAGGCCGGTACCGGGAAAGACGATAACGCCCGCTACATCGATTCGGGAAGCAACCTCGGCAAGCGTCAGTCTCCAATCCTCGATCGACATCGAAGGACCCCAATCTGCCGTGGAAGCGGGATCGCGGTTGGAGTCGGCCTGAAGAACCGGCAGGGTCTTGCGCCCAGCCACCCGCAAGAACTTCGAAACGGCCGGACCGATCCAACCCGGCGGTCGGAGAAGAATGTTGTGGTACAGCATCGGGGCAAGCCAATCGGCCAGAGGCGCCAGGTCGGTGATCCGCTGGCCTGTCAGGGCCTCGCTCGAGCCGTCAACCTCCGGAACCGCGAACACCCCGAGCTCGGCCTGGGGTCTTGTCGCCTTGAGAACATCTCGCGCCTCGGCGACGAATTCGGAGATCACGCGGCATTTGAAGTCCAGCCATTGCTGGAGATGTTTTCCTCTGATCCTGTCCGCCACTTCCTTGGCGGAACCGAGGCCGAGTGAAAGATCGATGCCGGTCGCGGCCTCGAACATGCGTATGGTCTGCGCGTCAAAACTCGAATCGGGCGGGCGGGGTTGGCCGGGGCGAAGCTCGATTTCCCAATGAAGCGGCCAGCGCACGAAATCGAGGAACAGACCGTCGATCGGGTAGTCTCTCGCGACCGTTGCGATGGTCGACAAGACCGCTTGCTGCTGCGCCCGATCGGTCGGGATCAGGCCGATATACCACTCGTTCCGGGGACGCCTCTCGCCCGTTTCGAGAATCGGCCAGAGCTCCGGCCGCCGGTTGAGCGTTCGAAAATCGGCGGCATGATCCGAGAAACATGCCAACCCCGCATAGAAGCGCAGGCCATGGTCATGCGCCGCGGCAATGACCGCTTCGCTGTAGCTCTCGCTTTCCGTGAGGAGAGCATTGACGCCATAGCCGCGCAGAGCCGCGAGGAGCTCCCGGAAGGTCGCGAGATCGCGCCAGACTTCGGGAAATACGAATGCCCCGATGAAGCGATCCGTGCTCAAGCCTGGTTCCCTCCCGGAAGGAGCACCGCTGCGGCGCGTGTCCGCCTGGAAACACTAGGTCAAGAGCCGCCTTTGCGCCATCTCGGGCCCATGGATCCCAGGGCCCGGCCGGGAGATGCTGGCACTTCTTCGATATGTCGAGGTGCGTGAGCGGAGGCGGCGAGCCGGGCTCGTGCCCTCTCCCTTCGGCTCAGGCCGCCATGTTGGGCGGCCAGTTATGGGTCTCGCCCTGGCAGGATCGGAACCAGGCATAGAGCGCGTCATAGAGCACCAGCCCGTGGCGAAGCATGACGTGATCGTCGGCGAAGACCGCCGAGAGACCGAGCGAGATGGCGAGAAGGCCGGGGGCCTGGGGCGCGAGATCGGGCCGGCCCGTATCGGCGCCGCGCACGATGACTGCAAGCTGCGCCAGCGCCGCGTCCATCAGCCCATAGCGCGCCACGAAGGCGTCGAAGCTGCAGAGCTCGCCCACATGGCTGAGCTCGACATCCGGCACGTCATAAGGGGTGGCACCCGTCTCCTTCGCCACCTCCATGACGCGGCTCGCAGGCACGAACAGGAACTCAGGCTCCCGATCGATGAAGCGCGTCACCAGCCAGGGGCAGGCGATGCGGTCGATCTTCGGACGTTCTCGGGTAACCCATTTCATGGTTCAGCTCCTCTCTCATTCCAGCCAGAACGGCTTGTCCCACTCCGCCTCGGCATCGGCCCGCGTGACGCCGATATCCTGCAGCATCCGGTCGTCGAGCTCGCGCAGTTGCCAGCGTTGGCGGCTTCGGTCGTGCCACTCCCGCAGCAATTCGAGCGTGCGGCGGGGCCATGACCGCGGATGGGCGAAAAACCGCTCATGCTCGCGCGCCCAGCCATAGAGTGCCCATTTCATGTGGTTTCTCCTCTGATCGACGATGGAAGCGGTGCCAGGGGACCGGCCATGGCGCGCCAGGCGGCGAGCCCGCCGGCGAGCCGCTGCGCGTCGAGCCCCTGCGCGAGCAGCGCCGACGTCGCCTCGCCGCTCACCTGAAAACCGTAGATGCAATAGACGACCACCGGCCGGTCCCGCGGCAAGCTCGGCGCCAGGGGTGCCACCTCCTCGGGCGTCAGAAAGCGCGCGCCGGGGATCATGTCCCTGCGGCGCGCCACATCCTCCGGCAGGCAGACATCGAGCAGCATTGGCTGGCCGCCGCTCCCGAGGAGCCGGTCGAGCTCGCCGACGGTGATCTCCGGCAGCTCAGGGTTCACAGTCGAAGGCTCGCGCCGATCCCGAGCCTGCCGCCAGCGCGCCTCGACCCGCGGCCAATGGATGTTGCGCATGAAGCAGTCGATATAGGCGGCCGCGCCGGCCCCGAAATCGAGGGCATAGGCATGCTCGTACATGTCGAGGGCGAGGATCGGCGCGCCATCGGCAAGGCAATGGCCGTGATCGGCTGCCCACTGGTTCACCAGCCGGCCGAGCCGCGGCGACCAGCTCATCAGAACCCAGCCCGAGCCGCCGGCGAGCGCCCGCCCCATGGCGGTGAATTCCGCACGCCACCGGTCGGATGAGCCGAAGTCGCGGGCGAGCTGGTCGGCCATGGCGGGGCCGATCTCGCCTGAGCCGCCGAGGCCGGCGAAATAGATCTCGTGCAGATCATCGAATTCGCCGCGATCAGCCGGTCGCGGCCGAGGCCGTTGAGATCGAAGGACGGCGCCGTCGAAGGATCGAGCCCCGCGAGCCGGCCCTCGATGGCATTCAGGCGCCGGACCGCGCCGCCATAGTTGTTCTCGTAATGGCTTGTGAGCAGCCGCTCGGAGAGCCCATCGAGCCGGTGCGGCTTGAACGGCAGGGGGCGGACCTCATGGACCATGAACCACCTCTCTGTTCATCGTGGAGGAGGATGCTACTCCCGTTTCATCAAGGATACAACTGTTGCATAAACAAGGAATGGTGATACACTTCACCTCATGAGTACGCAAGAGACACGGGTCGCGGCCCTGCCGGAGCGCTGGCTGCTGCTGATCCATCAGCTCCCGGCCAAACCCGCCTACCTCCGCGTCAAGGTCTGGCGCCGGCTGCAGGCCCTGGGGGCGGTTGCGGTCAAGAACTCGGTCTATGCGCTCCCCGCCGGCGAGCAGGGTCAGGAGGATTTCGACTGGCTGCTGAAGGAGATCCTGGCAGCCGGCGGCGAGGCCCTGGTCTGCGAGGCGCGGTTCATCGACGGGCTTTCGGATGCGCAGGTGCGCGCGCTCTTCGATGCGGCGCGGGACAAGGACTATGCCGCCCTCGCCAAGGATGCCCGGGCTCTCGCCAAGCGGCTGCATGGCCGGTTGACGCCGGAACGGCGAAGCGAGGTCAAGGCCGATCTCTCCCGGCTGAAGGAGCGACAAGCCGAGGTCATCGCCATCGATTTCTTCGGCGCCGAGGGGCGCCAGAGCGTCGATGGCCTCATCACCGGGATCGAATCCCGGCTGGAGGAAGAGATGCCGCAATCGAGCCGAAGGACGCCCGCGGCCAGCCAGGGCCCGGTGGATCTCACCGGCCGGGTCTGGGTGACCCGACAGGGCGTGCATGTGGACCGCATCGCCTGCGCCTGGCTGATCCGGCGCTTCATCGACCCCGAGGCAGAGTTCAAATTCGTGCCGCCCCGGGGCTATGAGCCGGAGCCCGGCGAGCTGCGCTTCGACATGTTCGCCGCCGAGTTCACCCATGAGGGCGATCGCTGCAGCTTCGAGGTGCTGTTGGCGAGGAGCGGGCTCAAGGAGCCGGGCCTCGGCGAGATCGGCGAGATCGTCCACGACATCGATCTGAAGGACGGCAAGTTCGCCCGCGAGGAGGCGGCGGGCCTGAAGATGCTGATCACCGGAATCTGCGCCGATACGACGGAGGACGAGGAACGCCTGTCGCGGGGCGCCCGGCTGTTCGACGATTTGTTCGCGGTCTTCAGCCGCAAGCGTGGCCAGCGAAAATGAATCGCGGGGGCCCCGCGCTCGCTCACCATGGCGCCGGCCATGGCATCAGCTTCGCCGCGGCCTTCCGGGTCTGGGCCCGGGTCGCGGCTCTCAGCTTCGGCGGTCCCGCCGGCCAGATCGCCGTGATGCATCGCATCCTGGTGGAGGAGAAACGCTGGATCGGCGAACGCCGGTTCCTGCACGCCCTCAATTACTGCATGCTCCTGCCGGGGCCGGAGGCGCAGCAGCTCGCCGTCTATATCGGCTGGCTCCTGCACCGGACGGCGGGTGGCTTTGCCGCCGGCATCCTCTTCGTGCTGCCGGGGATCGTCGCGATCATGGCCCTCAGCGTGATCTATGCGCTCTATGGCGAGGTGCCCCTCGTCCAGGCGCTCTTCTTCGGCCTCAAGCCAGCGGTACTCGCGATCGTGCTGGAGGCGCTGACGCGCATCGGCAAGAGGGCGCTGCGCGGCCGGATTATGCTGGGCCTTGCCGCGCTCGCCTTCATCGCGATCTTCTTCCTCGACGTTCCCTTCCCGATCATCGTGCTGGGCGCCGGGCTCATCGGCTTTGCCGGCTCGCGCGCGGGCATGGCCGCGTTCTCGGCCAATGCTGGTCACGGCGCCGGGCAAGAGGGCCTCTCCGATGCGGACTCCGCCCTGGGCGAGTCTCTGCCCGACCATGCGCGGCCCTCGCTCCGCTGGTCCCTCAGGATCGGGGGAATCCTCCTGCTGCTGTGGCTCGGGCCCGTCGCTCTGCTGCTGATGGGCCTGGGACCGGCAAATGTGTTCAGCCAGATCGCCGTCTTCTTCTCCAAGATGGCAGTGGTCACCTTCGGGGGCGCCTATGCGGTGCTCGCCTATGTCGCCCAGGCGGCGGTCGGAGACTATGGCTGGCTGAAACCCGGCGAGATGCTCGACGGTCTCGGCATGGCGGAGACGACGCCGGGGCCGCTGATCATGGTGCTGCAATTCGTGGGCTTCATGGGGGGCTTCCGCCATCCGGGCGCGCTGCCGCCGCTTGTGGCCGGCGCGCTGGCGGGCCTGCTCACCACCTGGGTCACCTTCGTTCCCTGCTTCCTGTGGATCTTCCTCGGCGCGCCCTTCATCGAGGTGCTGAGGGCCAATCGCGCGCTTCAAGGGGCGCTCGCCGCCATCACCGCCTCGGTCGTGGGCGTGATCCTCAATCTCGCGGCCTGGTTCGCGCTGCATACGCTGTTCGGCGAGGTGCGCGATCTCCACTGGAGCGTGCTCCACCTCCAGCTTCCGACCCTCGCGAGCCTGCATCCGGTCTCGCTTGCCCTCATGCTGGCAGCCATCCTCGCCATCTTCCGCTTCAAGCTCGGCATGCTGCCGGTCCTGGCCGGTGCTGCGCTTGCCGGCATCCTGTTGCACCTGGCCCTCGGGCTGACCTAGAGCCTTGTGCGGCCCAGCGGCGCAGCATGCGCGATTGAACCCGCGGCGACGCGCCCCATATCTCGGCCATGGAAAACGCCGCTCATGTGATCTGCCCCCATTGCGACACCATCAACAGGGTGCCGCGGGCGAAGCTCGGCCAGGGCGCCAAATGCGGCAGCTGCCACAAGGCGCTGTTCGAAGCCCATCCCCTGGCTCTCGACCGGACCCGCTTCGACCGGCATCTGGAGAACGGCGATCTTCCCCTGCTGGT
>DATBBO010000495.1:0-15405 GCA_036270995.1 Dongiaceae bacterium
CCCGTGATGACATGGAGCATCAGATCGAAGGCCGCGATCCCGCCGGAGCAGGTGAAGCGGTCGCGGTCGATCTCGAACAGCTCGGAGGTCACCTCGAGCTGGGGAAAGGCCTCGGTGAAGCCGGAGAGATTTTCCCAATGCACCGTGCAGCGATAGCCGTCGAGCAGGCCGGCGCGGGCAAGAAGATAGCTCCCGAGGGTCAGCGCTCCGATATCCATGCCCCGCCGGGCGATGCGGCGGAGCTGGGCGAAGACCTCCTTGTCCTCGTAGAGATGGCCGTCGATGCCGGCGCTGACGATGAGGACGTCGTAGCGCACCGCCTCCGCGAGCGGTGCCTCCGGCACGACCGGAATGCCGTTGCTGGCGGTGACCGCCTTGCCGTCCTTGGAGAGGATATGCCAGCTATAGAGGTCGCGCCCGCTCATGCGGTTGGCGCTGCGCAACGGCTCGATGGCACAGGCGAAGCCCATCATCGAGAATTTCGGAACGACGAAGATCGCGATGCGTTGGGGCAGGCGGGCAGGCGTCGCAAGAAGCATAGGGGCAGACTTTATCCATGCGGCAGCGATCATGCGACTCCTTCTGATCGCGGTCGGGCGGCTTCGCCCCGGCCCGGCGCAGGCGCTGTTTGCCGAGTACAATGGGCGGCTGCGCCCGCCCTTGGAGCTGATCGAGGTGGAGGAGCGCCGGCCGCTGCCGGGGCCCGAGCTCATGCGCCGGGAGGGCGAGCTCCTGCTGGAGCAGCTCCGGCGGCGCGGGAGCAAGTCGGGCGCCCGGCCGGTTCTCGTCGCCCTCGACGAGCACGGCGAGGCTCTCGATACTCTGGGCTTGGCCAGGCGCTATGCCGCCTGGCGCGAGCATGCCGATGAGATTGCCTTCCTGATCGGCGGTGCCGATGGGCTGGCACCGGAGGTGAAGTCGGCGGCGGACCTCACGCTCTCCCTCGGGCCCATGACCTGGCCGCATCTGCTGGTGCGCGGCCTTCTCGCCGAGCAGCTCTATCGCGCCCAGCAGATCCTGCTTGGCCACCCCTATCATCGCGCCTGAGTTCCGATTATCCTCCCGGCCATGCTTCGCCTTTGGTCCCGGTTCGGCGCCATCATCTTCTCCCTCGTCCTCGCCGCCTGCATTCCGGAATCGCAGAACCCGGCGGGCGACCCCGCCGCCGCGGTCAAGGAGCCGGCCCTGAACGGCGTGTGGCAGGCGGAGTGGGAGGACGGTCGTCTGTTCCTGCATGTCTATGACGGCGGCCAGGGCATGATCGAGGTCTACACCGTCAACCACAAGGGCGACGGGACCGGCGAGGCCGATCACTATGAGGGCTTCGTCAGCGCGATCGGCAAGCGCCACATCGCCAACCTGCAGACCGCGGGCACGGGCGAGGAGGATTCCGGCGGGGCGGCTACCTATGTCTTCATCGCCTATCAGCTGCAACCGGACGGCGCCCTCACCGTTCATTTCATCAACGACAAGCCCTTCATCGCCGCCGTCACGGCGGGCAAGCTCCAGGGCCAGGTCACCGGCGAGGGCGACAATCAGACCGTGCTGCTGACCGAAGAGACGAAGAAGATCGGCGATTTCATCGCCAGCCTGGATGACGCCACGCTCTATGGCAAGGACATCCAGTTCCATCGCGTCTATCCGGCCAAATAGGTCAGGCGCGCTATCGATATCCGGCAAGGAAAGATCATGCCGCCGAAGCCCGTCTTGCTCTGCATCCTGGACGGATGGGGCCATGCCGCCCCCGGTGCCTGCAATGCGGTGACGCTGGCCAAGGCACCCGTCTGGCAAAGATGGATGGCCGAGGCGCCCCGCGCGCTGATCGACGCCTCGGAGCTCCATGTGGGCCTGCCGGAAGGGCAGATGGGAAATTCCGAGGTCGGCCACATGAACATCGGCGCCGGCCGGGTGGTGATGCAGGAGCTGCCGCGAATCGATGCCGCCATCCGCTCCGGCGAGCTCGCGCAGAATCCCGCTTTGCTCGACTTCATTGCCAAGCTCAAGGCCTCCGGCGGGCGCTGCCATCTCATGGGCCTGCTCTCTCCCGGCGGAGTCCATTCCCATCAGACCCATATGTCGGCCCTCGCCCGGCGTCTCGCCGGGGCCGGAATCCCCGTGCTGGTCCATGCCTTCCTCGACGGGCGCGACACCCCGCCCGAAAGCGCGCGCGACTTCCTCGCCGGCTTCGCCAAGGAGACACTGGGCATTCCCCTCGCCACGGTGGGTGGGCGCTATTACGCCATGGACCGGGACAAGCGCTGGGACCGTCTGGCGCTTGCCTATGCCGCTCTGGTGGCGGGCGAGGGGCCCAAGGCCGCGAATGCCGATGAAGCCGTGGCCGCGGCCTATGGGCGCGGCGAGACGGACGAGTTCGTCAAGCCGACGGTGATCGGACCCTATGACGGGATGAAAGACGGCGATGGCTTGCTGATGGCAAACTTCCGCGCCGACCGCATGCGCCAGATCACGGCCGCACTCCTCGACCCCGATTTCGCCGGCTTCGAGCGCAAACGGCGTCCGCGCTTCGCCGCGGCACTGAGCATGAGCGAATATTCGGTCGAGCTTCGCCGCTTCCACGAGGTGCTGTTTCCGCCCCAGGATCTCCGCGACACCCTGGGCGAGCTCCTGTCGCGGGCGGGCAAGCACCAGCTGCGCATCGCCGAGACCGAGAAATACGCCCATGTCACATTCTTCTTCAACGGCGGGGAGGAGCGCCCCTTCCCCGGCGAGGAACGGATCCTGGTGCCATCGCCCAAGGTCGCGACATACGATCTCAAGCCCGAGATGTCGGCCTATGAGGTGACCGGCAAGCTGGTGGCAGCCATCGCCAGCGGGCGTTTCGATTTCGCGGTGGTGAACTTCGCCAATACCGACATGGTCGGCCATTCGGGCAAGCTCGCGCCTGCGATCGCCGCGGTCGAGGCCGTAGACCGCTGCCTCGGGCGGCTCGAAGCCGCGGTCAAGGAAGCCGGCGGGGTGATGCTGGTCACCGCCGATCACGGCAATGCCGAAATGATGTGCGATCCCATGACCGGGGGCCCGCATACCGCCCATACCCTCAACCGCGTGCCGCTGGTCCTGGTGAACGCGCCCGCCGGAATTGCCGCCCTGGCCGACGGAGAGCTGGCCGATATCGCCCCTACCCTGCTGGCCCTGCTGGGGATGCCACAGCCGCCGGCCATGACCGGCCATTCCCTGCTGCGGGAAGCACCCCTGTCGCAGCGCCCGCAGCCGGAGCGTCGTGTCTCGGCCTAGGCCGGCGGGCTCTCCGACCTTTCTCCCGTGCCGGGCGTGGGCGCGGAAACCCGCCCGGGCGCTCGCCGTTCTCTTGCTGCCACTCCTTCTGCTCCTGCCGCGGCAGGGCTGGGCACAGAGCAGCCAGGAGCTGGAGAACATCGAGGCGGCGCTGAAGGCGAGCCAGAGCCAAAGCAGCAAGCTCTCGGCCGCCGCCGCCGGTCTGGCCAAGGAAATATCCGACCTGCAGACACAGCTTGTCGCTCGCGCCGCCGCGGCCCGGGAAACCGAGACGGCGCTCGGCCGGCTGAAGACCCAGCTCGCCGATCTCGAGCAGCGCGAGGCGGCCCAAGCCGTGGAGCTCGCCAGCCGGCGCCGGGCACTCGTCCAGAGCCTCGCTGCCCTGGAGCGCCTCGCCATGACTCCGCCGGGGGCAGCCCTCGTCTCCGCCGCCCCCCTCGACCTGGCCCGGGGCCAGATGCTGCTCGCCCTCGCGGTGCCGGAGCTCCAGCGCCGATCACAATCGCTTGAGGCGGATATCGCCGGCCTCAGGGAACTCTCGGCAGAGATCGCCAGCCGGCGCAGCAGGATGACGGCGCTTGCCGCCAGCCTCGATGCCGGCCAGCGCGAGATTGCCTCCCTCCTGGTCGAGAAGGCCGAGCTGCAGCGCCAGACGGCGGCGGAGGCCGCGGCGGCCGATGCCCGCAGCGCCAAGCTCGCTGCCGAGGCCAAGGATCTGAAAGATCTGCTGGACCGGATCGCCGCCGAGCAGGCTGCCCAGCAAAAGGCAGCCAAAGAGCGCGCCGCCCAGGAAGAATCGGCAAAAGAGGGTGCGGCACAAGAGCAAGCGGCCCAGGACCATGCAGGCCTTCAGGGTGCCGGCGAGGCCCCCACCGCCGCTTCGCCGCCTTCCTCGGCCCCGGCCTCCGCCCAAGCCGCACCCCCGCCCCAGACGGCAGCCCTTCCCCAGCCACCGGCCAATGCCCGGACCTTCCCCACCAAGCCTGGCAGCCTCGTCACGCCCGTCGCCGGGCCGATCATCGGCCGTTTCGACCAGCTCGCCGCCTCCGGCTCCAAGGAGAAGGGGATCCTGATCCAGGCCCAGCCCGGCGCCACTGTGCTCGCCCCCTTTGACGGCCTGGTTGTCTACCGGGGGCCCTTTCGCAGCTATGGGGAAATCTTGATCATCCAACACAGCGGCGGGTATCATAGCGTTCTGGCCGGATTGGGCCGCAGCGATGCGGCGGTCGGACAATGGGTCCTGGCCGGTGAACCCGTGGGCATGATGGGCTCGCCGCAGGACGGGAACACGAGACTCTACGTCGAGCTACGTCGCGACGGGCACCCTATCGATCCGGCACCCTGGCTCGGCAAAACCGACACCAACGTGGAAGAAAAAAAATGAAGCTTAAATCCTGGCTGGCGGCCGGCGCGGTCGCCGTTGCTTTCGTGTCGCTGACGGCCGCCGTCGGCCAATCGAACAACGACAACAACAACACCTATCAGCAGCTCAATCTGTTTGGCGACGTGTTCGAGAAGATCCGCTCCTCCTATGTCGAGCCTGTCTCGGACGAGAAGCTCATCGAGTCAGCCATCAACGGCATGCTGACCTCCCTCGATCCGCATTCGAGCTACATGGATCCCAAGGAATGGGATGACATGCAGGTGCAGACCAAGGGCGAGTTCGGCGGCCTCGGGATCGAGGTCACGATGGAGAACGGCGTGATCAAGGTCGTCTCTCCCATCGACGGCACGCCCGCAGCCAAGGCCGGCATCCAGCCGGGCGACTTGATCGTCCAGATCGACAACAAGCCGATCATGGGCCTGACGCTGTCCGAGGCGGTCGACAAGATGCGCGGACCGGTCGATTCCAAGATCGTGCTGACCGTGCGCCGGGGCAAGCAGCCGCCCTTCGACGTGACCCTTCAGCGCGCGATCATCAAGATCGAATCCGTGCGCTCTCAGGTGTTCAACGATATCGGCTATGTCCGCATCACCAGCTTCAGCGAGCAGACCGGCACCGGCCTGCAGAACGCCATCGCCAAAATCAAGGAGCAGACCGGCAAGAAGCTCGTCGGTCTCGTCCTCGATCTGCGCAACGATCCGGGCGGGCTGCTCGATCAGGCGATCGCCGTCTGCGACGATTTCCTGGACAAGGGCGAGATCGTCTCCACCCGCGGCCGCGATCCCAACAACGCCCAGCGCTACAACGCCACGGGCGGCGACCTGCTCCAGGGCATTCCCATCGTGCTGCTGATCAACGGCGGCTCGGCCTCGGCCTCGGAGATCGTGGCCGGCGCGCTGCAGGACCATCATCGGGCGATCCTGATGGGGACGCGCTCCTTCGGTAAGGGATCGGTGCAGACCATCATCCCGATCCCGGGTCATGGCGCCATCCGCCTGACCACGGCGCGCTACTACACGCCCTCGGGCCGCTCGATCCAGGCGAAGGGCATCGAGCCCGACATCGTGGTGGAGCAGGCCAAGCTCGAGGTGATCCACACGGGTCAGTCCATCGGCGAGGCGGATCTTCCGGGCGCACTGCAGAACATCGGCGGCACCGCGCCGCAGGATTCCGGTGGGCAGCCGTCGAAGCCCTCCGCGGGCCAGAGCCAGTCCACGACCCAGCCGAGCGGCGCCACGGGCAGCACGACGCAGCCCGCAACCCCCAGCGTCCCGGAGGAAGGGAGCGACGTGGAGAAGGCTGACCCCAGCAAGGACTATCAGCTTTCCCGCGCCATCGATCTGCTGCATGGGATCGCCCTGGTCGAGGCCAGCAAGGCCAATTGATCGTCCCCTCTCGCCGCTGTCGGCGGCCGGTCCAAGGTGACCGTCCCCCCGGCAGCGGCGGGCCGCGGGCGATCCCGCCGTCGCCTCGTCCGGGGCGCGGCGGCAAATCGCCGAAGTATTCCGCCCCTGGCGGCGCTCGCGTTTCTCGCCGGCGCCGGCTTGTGGCTTGGCTGGCAGGCCGGCCAGGTGGATTGGGAGCGGATCTTCGCCGGCAAGCGCCCCTCGGGCAGCCAGGAGGTGGTGATCGACATCGGCGCTCACCGCAGCCCGACAGAGATCGAGATCGCCCTCGCCAATCCCCTCCCGGCGCCGCCGCCCTCCCAGCCCCCCTCCCAGACAACGCCGACGGTCGAATCCATGCTCGGGGCCCCGGACGCCCCGCCGCTGCCGGATATCGAGGCCCCGGACGCCGGGCCGCAGATCAGGCCACCGGCGGCGGCAGCCCTGCCTGCCGCTCAGCCGGAGCAGCCGTCTTCGACGGCACACGCCACCGGCCCCCCCTCCGCCTTGGCCTCCCCGGCAGCGACGCCGAGAGTGCCGCCGGCTTCCACGGCGCCATCGGAGACCGCAGCGGCGACCGGCGAGACCACTTTTTATCCTTTGAGCGTGCCGGCCTGGCGTCGCAACGCCCGTCCCTTCGACATCAACGACCCGCGGCCACGCATCGCGATCGTGCTGGTGGGGCTGGGACCGCTGCATGGGATCACCACGGCAGCCATAGAGCGCCTGCCCGCCGAGGTCAGCCTCTCCTTCGATCCCTATGACCAGGGCTTGGCGGAGTGGACCTGGCTCGCTCGTGCCCTGGGGCATGAGATCCTCCTCGACATTCCCGCGGGCGGCGCGCCGGTGGCAGAGGCCGGCAATACCTCCCTTGCCGCCTGGAGCCCCGCAACGGGTGATCTCCGGCGCCTCGATTGGGTTGCCGCCCGCGCCGACGGTTACGTCGGCTTTGCAGTCGCCTCGGGGCGGGCGCTCTCGGTCAGCCCCGCCGGCCGGAGCTCGGTTCTGAGCGCCATCGGACGGCGCGGCCTGCTCGTGCTCGACACCAGCCCCGGCGATCCCAGCCTCGGGGGTAGTGCCGCCTCCAACCTGCCGCGGGTCGCCGTCGATATCGACATCGATGCGCGGCCCGACAGCCTCGCGATCGATGACCAGCTGGCCGCCTTGGAGGCCCGCGCGCGGCAGACCGGCTTCGCCGTCGGCATTGCCAAGGGCTACCCGGTCACCATCGACCGGCTCGTCGCCTGGAGCCACGCGCTCCAGGAAAAAAATCTTGCCCTTGCTCCGGTCAGCGCGCTGGCGGCCGAACAGCCGATCCGATGATCCCCTATGAGAAGCGCCCCTACCGCCCGGGCGTAGGAATCATGCTGCTGGACAAGCTCGGCCGGGTGCTGGTCGCCCAGCGCCTCGACATGCCCTCGGAAGCTTGGCAGATGCCCCAGGGCGGCATCGACAAGCATGAGGAGCCGCTCGAGGCAGCGCGGCGGGAGATGAAGGAGGAGATCGGAACCGACAAGGCGGTGCTGGAGGCGGAGAGCCGCGGCTGGCATCACTACGACCTGCCGCCGGATCTGGCGGACCGGATCTGGAAGGGCCGCTATCGCGGTCAGCGCCAGAAGTGGTTCGCCTTCCGCTTTCGCGGCAAGAACACGGATATCGACATCGCCACCAAGCATCCGGAGTTCAGCCGCTGGCGATGGGCTGAGATGCGCGAGCTGCCGGACCTGATCGTCCCCTTCAAGCGCCAGCTCTACGCCACGCTCATCGAGGAATTCGGCCACCTCGCGAAGAAGGAATGACGAAGAGTCGAGAGGACAAGAGGCGCTCCTCTCAATCCCCTGTCACGATCCGCTCGACGAGCTGCTGGACCGTGGGCACGAAGCCGTTGGCGTAGAAGGGGTCGTCCTTGAAGCGGTAGGCGTTGTGGCCAGCGAACATCAGATTGGTCTCGGTTTCCTCCGAGTGGCTGATGGTCTGCAGCGTCTTCTGGATGCAATAGCTCCGCGGATCGGCCTTCTTTCCGGTCGTCCCCGCCTCGTTCTGCGCCCAGTTGGAGAAGAGGCAGGCCGAGAGGCAGCCCATGCAGTTGATCTGGTCGGCGTGGATCTCCAGCGCCTTCTCGGGCGTGACGAAGATCAAGGTCGAATCCGGCGTCCGCATGGCCTCCGTGTAGCCCTGCGCCATCCAGGCGGAGGCGCGCAGCTTGTCGGCCGCGGTCAGGAACACCGTGCGCCCGCGGGCCCCCACCGGGAAGGCCCATTCATGCTCGCCCACCGGAGCCATGGAATAGGCGACCTGCCGCTCGCTGCGCTCGCGCAGCTCCTGAATGAAAGGGTTGTTGACGGCTGAGGAATAAAATCCCGTCGGGCTGAAGCGGTTCAGAAAGACGTCGCCTTCGTTCAGATGCAGCAGCCGCTGCTTCCAGGCATCCGAAATCGGGCTTTCCTGGGTCAGCAACGGCCGAGTCCCGAACTGGAAGGCAATGGGCCCCAGCTCGGGATTGCCGATCCAATGCTGCCACTCGCGCAGGAACCAGACCCCGCCCGCCATGAAGATCGGCGTTCCGGCAAGGCCGCATTCCTCGATCATCAGCCGGCGCAGCTCCACGACCCGGGGATAGGGATCCTCGGGCTTGTTCGGATCCTCGCTGTTGGAGAGGCCGTTATGGCCGCCGGCGAGCCAGGGGTCCTCATAGACCACGCCGCCCAGCCATTCGCGGAACTTGTGATAGGCCCGCTTCCACAGCGCCCGGAAGGCCCGGGCCGAAGAGACGATCGGATAGTAGTGGACGCGGTAGCTGGCACAGATCTCGGCGATCCGATAGGGCATGCCGGCGCCGCAGGTGACGCCGTTGATCAGCCCCTTCGCCCCTTCCAGCACGCCGTGGAGGATGCGCTCGGCCGCCGCCATCTCCCACAGCACGTTCATGTGGATCCGGCCCTGCCCGCCGGCGATCTCATGGGCGATGCGGGCCTGGTAGATTCCGCCCCGTATCGCAAAGGCGATCAGCTCCTCATGGCGCTCGCGCCGGGTCTTGCCGTGATAGTCCTGGGGGATCAGCCGTCCCTCCTGATCGAAGGAATCGGCGTTGACGCCCGAGAAGGTGCCTACGCCGCCGCTCTTCGCCCAGGGACCCGAGCTCTCGCCGTTGGAGATCGAGATGCCCTTGCCGCCCTCGACCAGGGGAAGGACCTCGCGACCGGAGATGATGATGGGATTGAGCGCCTGCACGACCTCTCTATCCTTCCCCCGAAGCCGCGATCAAGGCCCCGGGATCGTCCGTGATGATGCTGTCCACACCCCAATTGCGCAGCCGGGCCGCGAGATCCGGATCATTGACCGTATAGACGGCGAGGCCATAGCCCAGCCGTCCGATCTCCGCCGCCCATTCCGGCGTCATATCCTCTTTCGCGCAATGCACCGTCACGCAATCGAGACTGCGGGCCGCCGCACTCCAGTCCGCCGGCTTGCCCCAGAGCAGGAGCCCGCGCGGGATCTCGGGTGCCGCATCCCGGGCCGCGGCCAGGCTGTCGCGCGCGAAGCTCGAGAGCAGCGGCCAGGCTCGCTTCGCCGGCCAGCGGCGCTTCAGGCAGTCGACCACCGCCCTCGCCGTCTCCTCCTCGCGTCCCGGGCAGGGCTTGATCTCTATATTGGCGGCGAGTCCGCGTTCCTCCAGGAGGCCGATGGCGGCCTCGAGGGTCGGGACCCGCGCACCGCGCCAAGCATCGGCGAACCAGCCGCCGGCATCAAGACCTCGAATATCGGCGAGCGCCGTCGCCGCCACAGGCCCGCGCCCGGTGGTCGTGCGATCCAGATCCTCGTCATGCATGAGAATGGGAGCGCCGTCGGCGGTCAGCTTGACGTCGAACTCGACCATGGCCACGCCCTGATCGGCTGCCAGGCGCAGGGATTCGAGCGTGTTCTCCGGTGCGCCGGCGGCGGCACCCCGATGACCCACGATTGCCGGCAGCAGAGCTCTTCCCATGAACTCCTCCCTCCAGCGCTGCACCATAGCCGGCGCGTGGCCGGGCGCAAGGGAGCTTGGACCCCGAGGCAAGTCGCTGGCGGATCCGGGAGTGGCACGCCGACCCGAAGCGGCGGCCGGCGTGCACCGTCTCCCAGAACTTCGACTAACTGGCGGCGTCGGCCGTCTTCGGCTTCTGCGACACATCCTCGCCGGTCTGCTGATCGACCGCCTTCATGCTGAGCTTGACCTTGCCCCGGTCATCGATGCCCAGCACCTTGACCTTGACCTGGTCGCCCACGGCGACGACGTCGCCGGTCTGCTTGACCCGCTGCGGGGCCAGCTCGCTGATATGGACGAGGCCGTCACGGCTGCCGAGGAAGTTCACGAAGGCGCCGAAATCCATGATCTTCACCACCTTGCCGGTGTAGATCACGCCGACCTCAGGCTCGGCGACGATGCCGCGGATCCAGTCGATGGCGGCCTGGGCGGCGCTGGCGTCGACCGCCGCCACCTTGATGGTGCCGTCGTCCTCGATATCGATCTTGGCGCCGGTCACCTCGCAGATCTCGCGGATCACCTTGCCGCCGGTGCCGATCACTTCGCGGATCTTGTCCTTCGGGATGTTGATGACCGTGATCCGCGGCGCATTGGCGCTGACGCCTTCGCGCGAGGAGTCGATCGCCTTGGCCATCTCGCCGAGGATGTGCATCCGGCCGTCCTGGGCCTGGGCCAGCGCGATCCGCATGATCTCCGGGGTGATCGAGGCGATCTTCAGATCCATCTGCAGCGAGGTGATGCCGTGATCGGTGCCGGCCACCTTGAAGTCCATGTCGCCCAGATGGTCCTCATCGCCCAGGATGTCCGAGAGCACGGCGAACTTCTCGCCCTCCTTGATCAGGCCCATCGCGATGCCCGCGATGGGGCGGGAGAGCGGAACGCCCGCATCCATCAGCGACAGCGAAGCACCGCAGACCGTGGCCATGGAGGAGGAGCCGTTCGATTCCGTGATCTCCGAGACCACGCGGATCGTGTAGGGAAAGGATTCCTTGGAAGGCAGCAGCGGATGGACGGCGCGCCAGGCGAGCTTGCCATGGCCGATCTCGCGCCGGCCGGGCGAGCCCATGCGGCCCGCCTCGTTGGTGGCGTAGGGCGGGAAGTTGTAGTGCAGCATGAAGGCCTGGCGAAACTCGCCCTCGAGCGCATCGATGATCTGCTCGTCCTCGCCGGTGCCCAGCGTGGCGACCACGAGGGCCTGCGTCTCGCCGCGGGTGAAGAGCGCCGAGCCATGGGCCCGCGGCAGAACGCCGACCTGGCAGTCGATGGGACGCACGGTCTTGGTGTCGCGGCCGTCGATGCGCCGGCCCGTCTCCAGAATGGCGCCGCGAACGATGTCCTGCTCCAGCTCCTTGAACTTCTTGCCGACCAGCTCGACGGGGAGGCCCTCTGCGACCAGTGCCTCGGCCGCCTTCGCCTTCGCCTCGGCCAGCTTTTCGGTGCGCGCCTGCTTGGCGGTCTCGGCATAGGCCTGGCGCAGATCGCCGCCGATGAGCTCCGCCATGCGCGTGGCCACGGCTTCCGCCTCGGGTGCTGGCGCGGGCAGCTCCCAAGGCTCCTTCGCGCATTGCTCCGCCAGATCGACGATCGCGCGGATCACCGCCTGGAACTGCTCGAAGCCATAGGTGACGGCACCCAGCATGACCTCCTCGGAGAGCTCCTTGGCCTCCGATTCGACCATCAGCACGCCCTCGGCCGTGCCGGCGACGACGAGGTCGAGCGCCGATTCTGACAGCTTCTCCTGGAGCGGGTTCAGGACATACTGTCCGTCGACATAGCCGACGCGGGCGGCGCCGATCGGGCCGAGGAAGGGAATGCCAGAGATGGTCAGCGCCGCCGAGGCACCGATCATGGCGACGACGTCCGGATCGTTCTCCAGGTCATGGCTCAGCACCGTGCAGACGACCTGGGTCTCGTTGCGGTAGCCGGTGGCGAAGAGCGGCCGGATCGGCCGATCGATGAGGCGCGAAGTCAGCACCTCCTTCTCGGTTGGCCGGCCTTCGCGCTTGAAAAAGCCGCCGGGAATCTTGCCGGCGGCGAAGGTCTTTTCCTGGTAGTTCACGGTCAGCGGGAAGAAGTCGACGCCTGGTTTCGGCTGCTTCTGGCCCACGGCGGTGCAGAGCACCACGGTCTCGCCATAGCTGGCGAGCACGGCGCCATCGGCCTGACGCGCGATGCGGCCCGCCTCCAGGGTGAGCTTCCGCCCGCCCCAGTTGATTTCCTTACGATGTATATTGAACATTTCTTTTGGTTCCGTTCAGTGTGATGGCCGGAATGCCCACTGCCGGACCCGCGGAAGCAGCGTCAAGTCCACGCTGCTTGCGTCGGCCCGGCTTGCAAGTGACCCGCCCCGGCCGTTTGGCGGTCATGGGGTACCGGCGTCCGGCCACGGCCGGGACGCCCTTCCGAAATGCGTCGCTAGCGGCGCAAGCCAAGGCGCTCGATCAGCTCCTTGTAGCGCTGCTCACTCTTCTGCTTCAGATAGTCCAGCAACCGGCGCCGCTGGCCGACCATCACCAGCAGACCGCGGCGGGAATGGAAATCCTTCTCGTGCGTCTGGAGATGATCGGTCAGGTTCTTGATACGCTCGGACAACAGCGCCACCTGCACCTCCGGCGAACCCGTATCGCCTTCGGCGGTGGCATACTCCTTCATCAGCGCCTGCTTGCGCTCAACGGTAATCGACATCGCAGAGTCCCTTTCGTTTAGAGGTTCAGCACGCGCACCGGGCGTAGATCGCCGGCCTCGAGGCGGACGAGCGCCACCGGCAGTCCGCCCGACTTGGCGCAGAAGATCGCACCGCTCCCGAAATGGCCAATGCGCTCCAGATCCTGCCGCCGGATCGGGCCGACGGACTGTCCGCAACGCAGGCGAGACGCCTCACTGTCGGTGACGGCAAGCGCCGGGATGTCGTCCAGCGCCGTCGTAACCGGCAATAGGTGCCGTGAGGCGGCGGGACTATGCCCCAAGGCCCGCAGTGAATCCAGCGAAATTGCGTCGGCCTCTGCGAAGGGCCCGACGGCGATGCGCCGGAGGGCTGCGACATGGCCGACTGTGCCCAGGGCGAGCGCCAGGTCGCGGGCCAGGCTGCGCATATAGGCGCCCTTGCCCGAGCAGACCTCGAAGACCGCATGATCGGGGTCCGGGCGCTCGAGCAGCTGGAAGCGCTCGACCAGGATCTCCCGCGCCGCCAGCTCCACCGCCTCCCCCGCCCGGGCCAGGTCATAGGCCCGCTGGCCGTCGACCTTGAGAGCCGAGAAAGCGGGCGGGCGCTGCTGGATCCGGCCGCAAAACGCGGGCAGCGCCTGGCGGATCGCTGCGTCCATCGGCCGCAGATCGCTCCTCGCCGTCACCTCGCCCTCGGCATCGTCGGTCGACCGGGCCTCGCCGAAGCGGAGCGTGAAGCGGTAGGTCTTGAGCCCGTCCATGATGTAGGGGACGGTCTTGGTCGCCTCGCCCAGCGCGATGGGCAAGAGCCCCGTCGCGAGCGGGTCGAGGGTGCCGCCATGGCCGGCCTTGGCCGCCTGGAACAGGCGCCGGACGGCGCCCACCGCCTGGGTCGAGGTCATGCCGGCAGGCTTGTCCAGAACCAGCCAGCCATCGACCTTCTCGCCGCGCCGTCTAGCGGCCATCGGGCTCGTCCTTCTTGGCGAGATCGCGGACGACGCCGGGGCTGCGCAGCAGCATCTCAACGCGGTCCGCCTGGCCGAAGGCCCGGTCGGGCTCGAAGCGGATCGTCGGCGCGACCCTGAGATCCACAGAATCGGCCAGCGCCTTGCGGAAATAGCCCGCGGCATGATTGAGGCCACGGGCCAGCGCCTCGACATCGCCGCCGCCGAAGGGCAGCACGAAAGCGGTGGCGGCGCGGAGATCGGGGCTCACCCGCACCTCGGTCACCGTCACCTGAACGCCCGCCAGCGCCGGATCGCGCAGCTCACCCCGGGCCAGCACCTCGACCAGGGCATGGCGCAGGGCTTCCCCGACCCGGAGCTGCCTCTGGCTCGGGCCCTCGCTTCGCTTCCGGGTCATCCTGCTAGGCCAGCTCGCGCAGGACTTCTTCGATCTCGAAGCACTCGATCTGGTCGCCGCGCTGGATGTCCTGGTAGTTCTCGAAGGCCATGCCGCATTCGAAGCCTTCCTTGACTTCGCGGACTTCGTCCTTGAAGCGCTTCAGCGTCTTCAGCGCACCCTCGTGGATCACGACGTTGTCGCGCAGCAGGCGGACCTTGGCGCCGCGCTTGACCACGCCCTCGGTGACCATGCAGCCGGCGATCTTGCCGACCTTGGAGATCTCGAACACCTCGCGGATCTCGGCATAGCCCAGGAAGCGCTCGCGCAGCGTGGGCGCCAGCATGCCCGAAAGCGCCGCCCGCACATCATCGATCACGTTGTAGATGATCGAGTAGTAGCGGATGTCGATCTTGTCGCGCCGGGCGAGCTCGCGGGCCTGCGGGTTGGCGCGCACATTGAAGCCGATGATGATGCCGCCCGAGGCGCGGGCGAGCGTCACGTCGGATTCGTTGATGCCGCCGACCGCCGCATGCAGGATGCGCGCGCCGACCTCCTCGGTCTTCATCTTCTCCAGCGAAGCGACGATCGCTTCCAGCGAACCCTGGACGTCGGTCTTGATGACGACGGCCAGCTCCTTCGATTCGCCGGCGGCGATGCGGCTGAACTGCTGCTCCAGCGTGCCGCGGGCCGGGCCCGTCTGCTGGGCGCGCAGCCGCTTGCTGCGGAACTCGCTCACCTGGCGGGCGCGAGCCTCGTTCTCGACCACCGCGAACCCGTCGCCGGCGAGCGGGGTATCTTGCAGGCCCAGCACCTCGACCGGAGTGGCGGGACCGGCGAGATCGACCTGCTGGCCATGATCGTCGATGAGCGCGCGGACGCGGCCCCAGGCCGCTCCGGCGACGAAGATATCGCCGACCCGGATCGTGCCGCGCTGGACCAGCAGCGTGGCGACGGCGCCACGCCCGCGCTCGAGCTTTGCCTCCACCACCGTGCCGCTGCCGGGACGGTCGGGATTGGCCCTGAGATCGAGGATTTCGGCCTGCAGAAGCAGGGCTTCCTCGAGCCTTTCGAGGCCCTGGCGCGTCTTGGCCGACACCTCGACGTCGAGCACCTCGCCGCCGAGCCTTTCCACGACCAGCCCGTGCTGCAGCAGGTCCTGGCGCACCCGGTCCGCATTGGCACAGGGTTTGTCCATCTTGTTGATGGCGACGATGACCGGCACCTTGGCGGCGCGGGCATGATTGATGGCCTCGACCGTCTGCTCCATGATTCCGTCGTCGGCGGCCACCACCAGCACGACGATGTCGGTCACATTGGCGCCGCGCGCCCGCATCTCGGAGAAGGCGGCG
>DATBBO010000496.1:0-8428 GCA_036270995.1 Dongiaceae bacterium
CTCCGGGAGACACCCTATTGGCCCTTCGCCCTGATCGCGCTCACCACGGGCTTGCGGCGCGGCGAGATCCTCGGGCTCACATGGGCGGATGTCGATCTGGAGCGCGGCTTGCTCCAGGTGCAGCAAGTCGTGGGCGAATGCGCGGGCGAGGTCTTCATCCGGCCGAAGCCGAAGACACCGGCCGGCTGCCGGCAGATCACGCTACCGCCGGTCCTCGTCGAAGAATTGATCCGCATCCGGCGCGCCCAGGCGGAAGAGCGGCTCGCCTACGGCGCGGCCTACCGGCGCGATCTCGATCTCTGCCTCGCCTTGCCGGGCGGCGCGCCCTGGAACCCCAACCTGCTCACCTGCAGCCTCGCGTGGATCGCCCGCAAGACCGGGCTGCCGAAAAACTGCGCCCCGCTCCATTCCCTGCGCCACCACCACGCCACGGCCCTGATCGCGACGACGCCGTTGAAGGTCGTCAGCGCGCGGCTCGGGCACGCCTCGATCAAGGTGACGGCGGACACCTACCAGCACAGCAGCGAAGAGCTTGATCGCGGCGCCGCGGCGGCCATCGAGGCCCTGGTCCGGCCGCTGGTGACGAAGCCGGAACGCTGAGCGGCATTTTTAATGGACACGGCAATGGACACGGGGCTGCGGAGAGGGGCTAAGCGCCGGATATTCCTAGGAGACCATGGACCGGCCTAGCGATGCCCGCAATCGGTGGGGCCGCAGCACCGGCCGAGCTTGGAGGACATTCGGGCGTACCAGGATGGCGCTTTTTGCCCATCCGCCAGAGCTTGCACCGGCAATGTCCCCAGCAAAGCCGACAGGATCATCTCCCGCACCATGTTAAATTTCCCCTCATCAGAACGCAGCGCCACCTCGCATGGCATGTCAGGACACTGCGAGGGGGCAGCACGGCTGCGTGCACTGCTCTTTCGACAGCGAAGGCTCCAGGCCGGGGCGAGCCGGGCAATACAGCTAAAAGCGGCTATCCCCCCAGTAAAATCGCGCTCTGGTAGCTGAGCAGACAGGTATGATTGCTGTCAATCCCGGCGCCACGGCATCGTGGCGGAAAGGAGCGCCGGGTCCAGTCCTCGGTGGAGCACGAGGCTGCGCCCCGGACTAGGGCCCGGGATAGGGCGTGCCGTCCTTGTGCACGAACCGGCCATCGGCGCTGGAACTCTTCATGTCGATGTCCGAGCAGGTGGTAAGGTCGGCGGGCGAGCGCGTGCCGACCTCGAGATAGACCGCGACCGTGCCGGATCTGTTGATCATGTGATGGCCGTTGCCGGAGCCTTTCGCAAAGGCCGCGCAATCGCCGGCGCGCAGCACCGTCTCGCCGCCATCCTCGATCAGCACCAGCTCGCCTTCGAGCAGATAGACGAATTCGTCCTCGTGCGAATGCCAGTGGCGCTGGCTCGACCAGTTGCCGGGCGGCAGGTGCATGAGATTGACTCCGAAATCCGAGAGTCCGCCGGCAACGCCCAGCCGCTGCCGCACGCGCTCCGCGCAGGGGGCGTCGAAGGGTGCCGGATAGCCCGAGCCTTTGCGCTTCGGCACGCTGGCGATGTCGATCTTGGGCATGGCGGTCTCCCGGAGATCAGGGGCGATGGGCGCCCGGAACGGCGGCAAGAGCGTAGCGGGATCGATTGCGGCGGCGCAAGGAGCCCTCACCGCTCGTAGTCCCGCGCCAGCTCCTGCTCGACGAAAGAGGCGAAGGCGCGGGCCTTCGCGCTGGCGCGCCGGCCGGTGGGGAATACCGCCCAGACATCGATGGAGGGAAGCCGCCAATCCGCCAGCACCTCCTGCACCGCGCCGCTCCCGAGCTCCGCGCCCAGCATGGCATCGCTGGCGACCGCAAGCCCGAGATGCGCGAGAACCGCCGCGCGCACGGCTTCCGCCGCGGTCGAGCGGATCCGCCCGCTGAGCGTCACGCTCTGCTCGGCGCCGTCCCTGACGAAGGTCCAGGCGGAGCCGCCGCCGCGCTGGGAATATATGATCGCCTCATGGGCCGAAAGCTCGGCGGGCGTCTCCGGCACCCCGGCGCGGGCGAAATAGGCGGGCGGGCCCACCACGCGGCGGCCGACCGCGGCGATCCTGCGGGCCGTCAGCGCGGAATCGGTGAGAGCGCCCATGCGCAGCGCCACATCGATTCCTTCGCCGACCAGATCGACATTGCGGTCGTCGAGGATGAGCTCGATCTCCAGCTTCGGATGCCTGGCCAGGAAGCTTCCCAGCCGGGGCACGATATTGAGGCGCGCGAAGGTGACCGCCGCGCTCACCCTGAGCCGTCCCGTGAGGCCCGCCCCGGCCCCGCGCGCGGCGAGCTCGGCCTCCTCGGCCTGGGCGATCGTGACCTTGGCATGATCATAGAAGATCTGGCCGGCCTCCGTGGCGCTGAGCCGACGCGAGGAGCGCAGGAGCAGCGGCAGGCCCAGCTGCTTCTCCAGCTGGGCCACGGTCTTGGAGACCGCCGGCTGGCCCAGGCGCAGCTGGCGCGCGGCGGCGGAGAAGGAGCCGGTCTCGATCACCTTGACGAAGGTCTGCATCGCGGAGAGGCGGTCCATTCTATTCCTGCCAAGAATGGAAGCTATCGTTCCAAGCTATCTACACCCAATGCCTTGGCATGGATATCTGTGCCCGGACCGTGCTCGAACGGAAGAGGCCCCATATCACTCCAAGACGAGCCCGATGCGTTCACCGGGTCGGCGCGCACAACGGAGCCTGACGATTGCGCGATGCCGGCACCCGCCGGCACCGCGCCTCTCTCACGGAAGGAGACATGCCATGAACGACCTGACAGGCAAGACCGCCATCGTCACCGGCGCATCCAAGGGGATCGGTGCTGCGATCGCCAAGGCCCTGGCCGCGGCTGGTGCCGCGGTCGCGGTGAACTATGCCTCCGACAAGGAGGGCGCGGAGCGGGTCGTGGCGGAGATCACCGGCAAGGGCGGCAAGGCGCTCGCCATCCGGGCGGACATGTCGAAGGCGGCCGAGGTGAAGCAGCTCTTCGAGGCGACGAAGAAGGCGCTCGGCGCGCCGAAGGTGCTGGTGAACAATGCCGGCGTCTTCGATTTCAAGCCGGTCCAGGACGTGACCGAGGCGGATTTCCACCGCCATATCGACATCAACGTGCTGGGCCCGATGCTGGCGATCCAGGAGGCGCTCAGGCATTTCCCGCCCGAGGGCGGCAGCATCGTCAATATCAGCTCGATCGCGAGCCAGAACCCGGTACCGAATTCAAGTCTCTATTCGGCGACCAAGGCCGCGGTGGATGCGATGACCGCAGCCCTCGCCAAGGAGCTCGGGCCGCGCAAGATCCGCCTCAACACGGTAGCGCCCGGCTACACGGATACCGAGGGCAACCAGAAGGTCGGCTTCGTCGGCAGCGCGGCGGCCGGCGCGCTGGTCGCGGCCACGCCGCTCGGCGCCCGGTTTGGCCGGCCGGAGGAGATCGCCCCCGCCGTCGTGTTCCTGGCCTCCGACGATGCCGCCTGGCTGACCGGCGAACGGCTCAACGCCTCCGGCGGGGTGCATTGAGGATCCCTGGTCGGCTGGACGGCTGACCCCGCGAGGCGCCTCGCCCGCGCGGAGGGATGCAGCGGAGCGGCGGGATGTCGCGCGATTGACATTGTCATCGTGACTGGACATCGTCGCCTGGCATCCGATCATTCGGCACGCGGACGCGAGCGGTGCCTTCGCGTCTTGGTGCCTGGGAAGGGGTGCGGGGGAGGGGGCGAGGCATGCTGATCGGCTTTCCGGTCTATGACGGAGTCAACCTGCTCGACGTCACGGGCCCTTGCGAGATGTTCAGCTGGACGGATATCGAGGTGCGGCTCCTTGCCCAGACACCCGGTCTCGTCACCTGCCGCGGGGGCCTGCCCATCCAGGTGACGGCGGGCTTCGCGGATGCGCCGGCCCTTGACGTGATCTGGGTTCCCGGCGGAGAGCCGGATGCGCTGGCGCGGCTGATGGGCGATCCGGCGCGGGTCTATCTCGACTTCCTGGTGCGGCAGAGCGCCAAGGCGCGCTATGTCGCCTCGGTCTGCGAGGGGGCGATGCTGCTCGCGGCGGCCGGCCTCCTCGACGGCTACGAGGCGACGACCCATTGGTCCTTCACGCCCTGTTTCACGGAGCGCTTCCCCAAGGTGAAGGTCGTGGGAGGGCATCCTCGCTATTGCCTGGACCGCAACCGGCTGACCGGGGGTGGCGTATCCTCCGGCCTCGACGAGGCCCTGGCGCTCATTCAGATCCTGAAGGGCACCGGCACGGCCCAGTCGGTTCAACAGTGGACGCAGTACTATCCCCACCCCCCGGTCACGAGCGAGATCCCCGAGGCGACATCCTGCCCCCTTCCGCCGGTCACGATCCGGCCATCCCGGAGGTAGAGCGCCGGCCCGTCAGCTCGACGCCGGCGGAGCCTCTTCGACGAACATTCTCTCGAACACTTCGAGCCCCGGCGGGATGATGGCCCAGGGTGGACGGCTGCCGGCAAAGATGGCGATCCTCGGCCGGAAGCCGGAGGGATCGTCAAGAGTGCCCGCATAGATCGTAAGGAACTCGTCCTTGCCGGGCTCGCCGCCGAAGACGAGGCTGCTGCAGACCGGGCAGGAATTGCGCACCGCATCCCCACCCCTGGCGGATCTGGTGGTGAAGGAGCTGGTCGCGCCGGTGAAGCGCACCGCGCTCGCTGCGAAGCCCATGAAGGGGACGAAGCCCGAGCCGGAAGCCTTCTGGCAATCGGTGCAGTAGCAATGGCCGGTGAAGAGGGGCTCGCCCGCGGCCTCGTAGCGCAGCGCGCCGCAGAGGCAGCTGCCGGTGTAGCGCTTGGTGGTTTCGCTCATGCCGCAGTCTCGCCGCTCCCGCCCGCGGATGCAACGGCGCGGGGCGGCGAGAGCGCTCGATGTCACAGAAGCTTTACGCGGCCCTGACGTGCTCGCCTTTCAGTACGGCCTCGCCGGTCTCCAGCAGAGACTTGAGATTGGAGAGCACGCGCGGCCAGCCTCCGGAGACGGCCTGGATGAATTTCGAGTCCGACCGATCCATACTGTGCGTGATGGTGAGCTTCACGGCATCGTCCGTGGGCTCGAGCTCCATGACGCAGCGCGAATAGCCTTCGGATTTCAGCTCGGGCTTGAACTCGTTGCGCCATTTGAGCACGAGGCGCTTGGGCGGATCGACCTCGACGACCTCGCCGGCATCGGCCGTGTGGCCATCGGCGAATACCATCCGCCAGGGGGCGCCCGGCTTCCACTCGGCCTCCATATGCATGCCGAACCAGTATTGCTTCATGAACTCCTTGCCCGTCAGCGCCGACCAGAGCTTCTGGGGCGTGGTGCGGATAAAGGTGACGTAGACGAAGCTGCTGTTGGCCGCGCTGTTCATGACTCTTCTCCTTCGAGGTTTCTCTTGAGCTTCGCCAGCGCCCTCAGACGCGGGCGTTCGAATTTGCCGATCCAACGCTCGGCGATCTCGTTGATGGGGACGGGATTTATGTGGTGGAGCTTCTCCCGACCCTGGCGCTTCCAGGAGACGAGATTGGCCTCCTCCAGGATCGCAAGATGCTTCGCCACCGCCTGTCGCGTCATATCCAGCCCCTGACACAATTCGCCGAGCGTCTGGCCATTTCTCCGGTGCAGCCGGTCCAGCAGCTGCCGGCGGCTCGCATCCGCCAGGGCCCGGAAAACAGCGTCGTCGTTCATCGCGTCAATATGGAACCATTTGGTTGCATGTCAAGAGGGCAACGAATTGCGGTGGCCGTTTCCTGCTCATGCCCGCGAAAGCGGGCCGCCAGAGCGAGCGATGGAATCTGGGGCGCTGGATTCCCGGTTTCGCAGGAAAGGGAGAGGGGGAGACAAGCTGCGGTCGGTCGGATGCCAGAGCTCTCGGAACGAGGGCTGCGGGCCGCGATCAGCAGGCGAAGCCGCCATCAATGGTCTGGAGCGAGCCGGTGATCATCGCGCCATGGGGGCCGGCGATGAAGGCGACATACTCGGCGACCTCGCTTGTGCGGACATGGCGCTTGATGGCCATGAAGCTGTGCACCGTCTCCGCCATCGGGCCGTGGGCCGGGTTCATGTCGCTGTCGGTCGGGCCCGGCTGGATCGCATTGACGGTGATGCCACGCGGAGCGAAGTCCCGCGCCAGGCCGCGCACCATGCCCTGCATTGCCGATTTCGAAAGGGAATAGGCAGCGCCACCGGGAAAGGGGATGCGGTCGCCACTGACGGAGCCGATGACGATGATCCGCCCGTCGGGATTCATGCGCCGCGCGGCCTCGACCGCCGCGTGATAGGGCGCGCGGACATTCACGTCGATCAGATGATCGACGACATCCGGATCGAGAGTCAGGGGATCGCCCATCACCAGCACGCCGGCGTCGATGACGATCACATCCAGCGCGCCGCGATCGGCCACGGCGCGGATGAGCTCGGCACGGTCGGCGCTGTCGGCCTTGACCGCGGCGGCGCCGGTTTCCACGGCGAGAGCTTGCGCCTCCGCGGCGGAGTGAAGATATGTGAAGGCGACCTTGGCGCCCTCGCTCGCGAAGCGGCGCACGACGGCCGCGCCGATACCCCGGCTGCCGCCCAGGACCAGGATATTCTTCTCCGACAGTGCGCTCATGCCTCTCCCCCGTCTTTCTGGAGGTGATCGCTGACTCCGTGGCCCCTCTATGGCGCGCCGCTCACCTCGACCACCAGCTCGGTGATCTCCGCGCCGGCGTTGATCTCCCAGCCCTGCATGTTGAGATCGAAGGGGCAGGAGGAGACGACGCAGATCAGATCCATAAGCGCCTCCAGCTCGACAGAGGCGCCGGGGGCCACGGGATTTGGCGGCGAAACCAGCCTTCCGTCGGGCTCGATGCGGGTATGGGTAAAGAAATTCACGGGCTGGGGGATGACGTCGATCTCGTGGCCGAGCCGGCGCATGGCGAGCTGAAGGTTCTCGGCGCAGCTGGCGTGGGGGCCCTTATGCCCGAAGAACTCGTAGCGGAACTGATCGCAGGCGGCGATCATCATGTCGTGGCAGCCCGCCGCCCCGTCGGCGACCAGCTTGATCATCGGCCGCCGGAAGCGCGAGATCAGCACATCGCCGACCCGAGGCTTGACCGAGAAGGTCGTGACCCAGCTATGCGGCGGCGACAGCCATTCGCGGATGTTCGCGGCATTGAAGGCGAAGAAATCGGCGGCCTGGCGGCCCTTGGGCGTGGTCACCCGGATGCGCGCCCTTCGCCAGATGAACGGCGCGCCAGCTCGCGTGCGGGTATGATGATCTCGGGCACGGGCTCCCCCTTCGACGGATATCCACGAACATCGTACAGTAGCCTTCAGGGCCGCAAGCATCAGGGCGATATTCTTCGCGAGGCGGCGAGGCTGGCGGCGGCAGGCCAGCTGGTGCCGCGCCTCGATCCGCGCCACCTCACACTGACGAATGTCGGCGAAGCTTATCGGGCCATCAAGGAGCGCAGCGCGCAGGGCAAGCTGGTGGTCGATATCGAGTCTGCGGACCAGGCGCCCGGGTCTTGATCCTGCTGGTGTCGCGCAAGGAAGCCTCTGCTATAAGGCGTCGCCCATGCGGACATCCTTGGAGTCTCGAATGACCGACCTTTCCGCCTTTCCCATCACCAGGCGCTGGCCGGCGAAGCATCCCGACCGCCTCCAGCTCTATTCCCTGGCAACGCCCAACGGCGTCAAGGTCTCGATCGCGCTCGAGGAGATCGGCTTGCCCTATGAGGTCCATCTGGTGGACATCCTCAAGAACGAGAGCTCGACTCCGGAATTTCTCTCCCTGAACCCGAACGGCAAGATCCCCGCGATCATCGATCCGAACGGGCCGGGCGGCGCACCGCTCGCGCTCTTCGAATCCGGCGCAATCCTGCTCTATCTCGGAGAGAAGACCGGCAAGCTGCTGCCGGCGGATCCGGTACAGCGCTACGAGACCATCCAATGGGTGTTCTTCCAGATGGCCTTCATCGGGCCGATGTTCGGCCAGGTCGGCTATTTCTACAAATTCGCCGGCCGGGAGATCGAAGACAAGCGCCCGCTCGCGCGCTATCGCGACGAGTCCAAGCGCCTGCTTGGCGTTCTCGAGGGGCGGCTTCAGGGCCGGCAATGGATCATGGGCGAGGCGTACACGATCGCCGACATCTCCATGCTCGGCTGGGTGCGCAATCTCATCGGTTTCTATGGCGCCGGCGATCTCGTCGAATTCAGCCAGTTCAAATCGGTCGGCGCCTGGCTCGAACGGGCCTTGGCGCGCGAGGCCGTACAGCGCGGGCTGAACATTCCAAAGCGCCCGTGAGAGAACCCTAGAACAGGCGCCCGCCGTTGGGCACCGGCTTACTCGGCTGCACCAGCACGACCTTGCCGTCGGCATCGGGGAAACCGAGCGTCAGCACCTCCGAGACCACCGGCCCGATCTGGCGCGGCGGGAAATTGAC
>DATBBO010000497.1:0-3810 GCA_036270995.1 Dongiaceae bacterium
CGCAGTCAGGTCGGAGATGTCGCATCGCGGGTTGTACCCAACGAGGTCGGCGGCGACGATCGGGCGCTCAGTGGGGGATCTTCTTTCCGGCGCTCACACTCGTGGTCGCAGCCGTTACACAACACGACGGCGCCAGAGACATCCGGAGAATAACAATTCGTCCAGCGCTGGTGGACGGTGATGAATAACCATGGATATATCTCAGTATGACGAAACCTCGTGCAAGCCCTCTATACCGCTATCTGGGGATGTCGGCGGTCCTTCTCCTGCTTGCCGCCTGCTCGGAGACCAATGGCCAAGATCCGCTGGCCTGCGCGCCCAATTATGCGCCGGGGACCGCTGCCTATAAATCCTGCCTGCTGCGTCAGGGCGTTGTGGGCCAGGACGGCAGCGATGGCTACAACACCATGGCCTCGCCGCCGCCGGCCCCGACCCTCATCTGCATCCCCCTGGGGATCGACTCTTCCTGCAACTGAGCCCTCCGGCCGAGGTTTTTCTTCCAGTCTTTCGTCGTGATCGGCGCGCCGGCCGCCAAATCGGAATCGCCCTGGCGGAAATGCGAGAGATGGCGGATGTTGGGCCGCCTGGGCATGAATCGTGCGTCATCGGGGATCCGGCTCGGCGCTTCCGCCATCGGAGGAAGCGGTCGAGGGGCCGGGCTTCGTCGCCTCGACGCGAGCCCTTATCGGAAGAAAGGGATGGCGCGAGGCGTGTGTTGAGCAGGGTATCGAGCATTGCCTCAGGATGACCTGCCCGGACAGGGCAGAGCCGAAGCTTCTTCCTTCGCCACGGAGCGCAACCCGCGCCTGCGGCTGATCATCCCCTTGATCGTTGCCATCGGCTTCCTGATGGAGCAGCTGGATTCGACGATCGTCACCACCGCGATCCCGCAGATGGCGGTGAGCCTGGCGACCACGGCGCTGCGGATGAATCTCGCGGTCACCACCTATGTGCTGACGCTTGCGGTCTTCATCCCCGTCAGCGGCTGGTTTGCCGACCGGTTCGGCGCGCGCCATGTCTTCATAGCGGCGCTGCTCGTCTTCACCCTCGGCTCGGCGCTTTGCGGGCTGGCGACGAGCCTGCCCATGCTGGTGGCGACGCGGATTCTGCAGGGGATCGGCGGGGCCATGATGACACCGGTCGGCCGGCTGATCCTGCTGCGCAGCTTTCCGCGCAGCCAGCTTTTCACGGCGATGATCTACACGAGCCTGCCCGCGCTGATCGGCCCGGTGATCGGCCCGCTGCTCGGCGGCTTCATCACGACTTACATCTCCTGGCGCTGGATCTTCTACATCAACATTCCCTTCGGCTGCCTGGGGATCGCCATGGCGCTGCGCTATGTCGAGGAGGTGCGTAGCGACAGCCTCGCCAGGTTCGACATAAGCGGATTCCTGATGGTGGGCGCCGGCCTCGCTTTGCTGCAATACGGGATCGAGAATGTCGGACGGCCAACCATTCCCGCGCCGGCCATCGCGGCGGTGCTGATCGCCGCGGCGTTGCTGCTGCTCGCTTTCTTCCGCCATGCGCGGCGCATCCCGGTGGCGGCGGTGGATCTCGCCTTGTTCCGCCACCGCACCTTCCGCATCGGCACGCTGGCAGGCGGCATCAGCCGCATCGGGATGAACGGCGTTCCCTTCCTGCTGCCGCTGATGCTGCAGGTGGGATTCGGCATGAGCCCGGCGGTCTCCGGCTCGCTCACCTTCTGCAGCAGCTTCGGCGCGCTGGTGATCCGCCCGATCTCCATCCGCCTGCTGCGGAGCCTGGGCTTCGACCGGGTGCTGCTCTGGGGCTCGGTGCTGGGCTCGGCCACGGTTGCCGGATTCGCGCTGCTTCAGCCGGATACGCCGCGCTGGGTGATCGCCGGCTATATCGTGCTCTTCGGCCTTGCCCGCTCGATCCAGTTCATGAGCTCCAACACCCTGGCCTATGCCGACATACCTTCGGGGGAGCTGAGCCGGGCGACCAGCCTGGGCGGCGTGCTGCAGAACCTGACCGTCAGCTTCGGCGTCTCCTTGGGTGCCATGCTGCTGGGCCTCGTCACCTCCGAGAGCCATCAGCTGACGCCGGCACGCTTTCACGAGGTCTTCCTGCTGATGGCTGTAATCCCGCTGCTCGCCCTTCCGGGCTTCCGGCATCTGAGGCCCGAGGACGGGGCGGAGATCAGCGGCCACCGGCGCCGCGGGCGCGCCGGCGGCCTCGCTGGAGACGACCTTTAGATCAGGCCGCCTGGGCCAGCTTGCCCTCGATGCTGGCGACGAACATCTTCTTCAGCTCCGGCACGCCGATGGGAATCGGATTGCCCCCGGCCGAGGGATCGACGGCCGCCATCTCGGAGAGCTCGTCGATCCGGTCGCTCCCCACGCCGAGATCCTTCAGGGTATGGGGAATGCCGATCTCCTTGCGCAGCGCCAGCACCCAGGCCATGACCGCCTTGAAGGACGGATCGGGAAGGCCGAGCCAGGCGGCAAGCCGCGTCATCTTCTCCTCGATCGCCGCCCGGTTGAACTCCAGCACATAGGGCATCACCACCGCATTGGTGAGCCCGTGATGGGCGTCGTAGACGGCACCCACCGGGTGGCTGAGGGCATGGATGGCGCCCAGGCCTTTCTGGAAGGCGGTGGCGCCCATGCTGGCCGCGGCCATCATCTGGGCGCGGGCCACGAGATTCTTGCCGTCCCGGACCGCGACCGGCAGCGCCTCCTTCACCAGCCGCATGCCCTCGACGGAGATGCCCTCCGCCAGGGGATGGAAGCCGGGGGCGCAATAGGCTTCCAGGCAATGGGCAAGCGCATCCATGCCCGTCGCCGCCGTCACATGCGGCGGCAGGCCGACGGTCAGCGCCGGATCGGAGATGACGATGGAGGGCAGCATCTTCGGATGGAAGATGATCTTCTTCACATGGGTCGCTTCATTGGTGATGACCGAGGCACGGCCCACCTCCGAGCCGGTGCCCGAGGTGGTGGGCACGGCGATGGTCGCAACGATCCCCTTGGGATCGGCGCGGGTCCAGTTGTCGCCGATATCCTCGAAGTCCCACATGGGACGCGTCTGGCCAGCCATGAAGGCGATGGTCTTCGCTGCATCCAGCGCGCTGCCCCCGCCGAAGGCGATGATTCCGTCATAGCCGCCCGCGCGGAAGACCTTGAGCCCGTCTTCCACGTTCTTGGAGATGGGATTGCCCTTGATGTCCGAAAAGAGGCCGGTCTTCAGCCCCGCCGCCTCGTTGCGGGCGATGGCCTCCTGGATCATGGGCAGCTTGGCGAGGCCCGGGTCCGTGACCAGCAGCGGATGCTTGAAGCCTAGCTGCTTGCAGGCGTCGGGCAGCTCGCCGATGCGGCCGACGCCGAAGCGGATGGAGGTGGGATAGCTCCAATTACCCCGGAGCGCGGAAGCGTCATTGGCCATGGTCGAACCTCGATTGCAGGGACAGAACTTCTCTTAGCAGGGAACCATTCTCACCGCCAGTTGCGGGCGCGTGCGACGGCCTCGGCGAAGCGGGCGCGGGCGCCGGGCTCGAGGGGCGCACCGGGCGCTGCGAGGCGCCGGGCCGCCGGGGCCGGCGGCAGCGTCTCGAGCGTGGCGAGGCCTGCGCCGATCATGGCCATCTGGGCAGCACCCAGGCCGGTCAGCTCGGCGCTGCCCGGCACCTGCACCGGGCGCTCGAGGACTCGCGCCAGGAAATCGCAGAAATAGGCGTTGTTGGAGAGGCCGCCATCGATGGAGATCGGGCCCGCGAGCGGAGCCGCGCGATCCATCGTCGCGACCAGCTCGGCTGCCAGCAGGGCGATTCCTTCCAGCAGTGCCTGCATC
>DATBBO010000498.1:0-2407 GCA_036270995.1 Dongiaceae bacterium
CCGAATACGAGAAGATCTCGCGACGGTTCTACGAGCACACGGATCAGTTCGCCGATGCTTTCTGGCCCTGGCCACCCAATGCTGGATCGTGGCTGCGCTCTAGAAGCCTCAGAAGCCTCGAAAATCCTCTCAGCGGGAATCAAGCGAGGTCGAAGCGGTCGCCCTCCATCACCTTGACCCAGGCCGCCACGAAGTCCTTCACGAACTTCTCCTTCGCATCCGCCGAGGCATAGACCTCTGCGAGCGCGCGCAGCTGGGAGTGCGAACCGAAGATCAGGTCGACGCGGCTGCCGGTCCACTTGACCTCGTTCGTCTTGCGGTCGCGGCCCTCATAGACGCCTTCCGCGCCCGAAGCGGGCTGCCACGCGGTCCCCATATCGAGCAGATTGACGAAGAAGTCGTTGGTCAGCGTCTCGGGCCGCTTGGTGAAGACGCCGTGCTTCGACTTCGGCGCACTGGCACCCAGCACGCGCAAACCCCCGACGAGGACCGTCATCTCCGGCGCCGTCAGCCGCAGCAATTGCGCCCGGTCCACCAGCAGCTCCTCGGGCGACAGGCGCTGTTTGCCGCTCAGATAGTTGCGGAATCCGTCGGCCTTCGGCTCGAGCAGGGCGAAGGACGACTGATCGGTCTGCGCCTGCGAGGCATCCATGCGCCCCGGCGTGAAGGGGACCTTCACCGCCTGCCCTGCCTCTTTGGCCGCCTTCTCGATGGCAGCGCCGCCGCCGAGCACGATCAGGTCGGCCAGCGACACCTTCTTGCCGCCGGGCTGGTCCGCGTTGAACTCCTTCTGGATCGCCTCGAATGTCCGCAGCACCTTGGCGAGCTCGGCCGGCTGGTTGACCTCCCAGTCCTTCTGCGGCGCGAGCCGGATGCGGGCGCCATTGGCGCCGCCGCGCTTGTCGGAGCCGCGGAAGGTCGCGGCCGAGGCCCAGGCCGTCGAGACGAGCTGGGAGACGCTGAGGCCGGCGGCGAGGATCTTCGCCTTCAGCGCCGCGATCTCCTTCTCCCCGATCAGCGGGTGATCGAGGGCGGGGATCGGATCCTGCCAGGCCAGCTCCTCCTTCGGGACGAGCGGACCGAGATATCGCGCGATCGGGCCCATGTCGCGATGCGTCAGCTTGAACCAGGCCCGGGCGAAGGCATCGGCGAACTGATCGGGATGCTCGTAGAAGCGCCGCGAGATCTTCTCGTAGTGGGGATCGAGGCGCAGCGCGAGATCGGTGGTCAGCATGGTGGGGTTGCGCCGCTTCGAGGGGTCGTAGGGATCGGGAATCGTTCCGGCGCCGGCGCCGCCCTTCGGGGTCCATTGATGCCCCCCGGCGGGGCTCTTGGTCAGCTCCCACTCATAGCCGAACAGGTTCGCGAAGAAGCCGTTGCCCCATTTCGTCGGCGTCGAGGTCCAGATGACCTCGAGGCCGCTGGTGGTGGCATCCGCGCCCTTGCCCGTGCCGTGCTTGCTCTTCCAGCCGAGGCCCTGCTCTTCGATGCTCGCACCTTCCGGCTCCGGCCCAACCAGGGCCGCTTCACCGGCGCCATGGGTCTTGCCGAAGCTATGGCCGCCGGCGATCAGCGCGACCGTCTCCTCGTCGTCCATCGCCATGCGCGCGAAGGTCTCGCGGATGTCGCGCGCCGCTGCAATCGGATCCGGCTTGCCGTTCGGGCCTTCCGGATTGACGTAGATGAGCCCCATCTGCACGGCGCCGAGCGGGTTCTGCAGATCGCGCTCGCCGCTATACCGCTCATCCGCCAGCCACTTGCCTTCCGGGCCCCAATAGATGTCCTCCTCGGGCTCCCAGCTGTCGGGGCGCCCGCCGCCGAAGCCGAAGGTCTTGAAGCCCATGGATTCCAGCGCGACGTTGCCGGCGAGGATGATGAGGTCCGCCCAGGAGAGCTTCCGGCCGTATTTCTGCTTGATCGGCCACAGCAGCCGGCGCGCCTTGTCGAGGTTGGCGTTGTCGGGCCAGCTGTTGAGCGGGGCGAAGCGCTGCTGGCCGGCGCCGGCACCCCCGCGCCCGTCGCCGATGCGGTAGGTGCCCGCGCTATGCCACGCCATGCGGATGAAGAGCCCGCCATAATGGCCGAAATCGGCCGGCCACCAATCCTGCGAATCCGTCATCAGGGCATGGAGGTCCCGGATCACGGCATGGAGGTCGAGGCTTTTGAACTCCTTGGCGTAGTCGAAGGCCTCGCCCATCGGATTGGACAGGCTGGAGTGCTGGTGAAGACCCCGGAGGCTCAGCTGGTTCGGCCACCAGTCACGATTCGTGTAGGTATGGGCCGCGCCCGTGACCGGGCATTTGCCGTCGTTTGCCATGTTCTCTCCGATCGCGTTCAGGTGTTTTCCTAAGGGGAAGTCTGCGCGCGGCTCAGAGGGCTTGTCAACAGTTTAGAATTATTCAAATTC
>DATBBO010000499.1:0-6505 GCA_036270995.1 Dongiaceae bacterium
CCGAAGGTCCGGCTCTTCATCGATCGCGCCGTGGCGGCGCTGCGCGGGCGGTTCGACGAGGAACAGCCCTAGCAGCAAGCCCGATCAAGACAGCCGTCGCGGAATTCGCCACCCTGCGCTCGAGTAAGTTCGGAAGGAGGCTGCGGTGAGCTGCAGCGACCGCTTCGACCACGTCCTGACACATATCGAGGCGAATCTCTTCGAGCCCTTGAGCGTCGGCGGTCTCGCTGCTGTCGCCGGCCTCTCGCCCTTCCATTTCTCGCGGCTCTTCACCGCGCGCATCGGCGAGAGCGTGATGAGCCATGTGCGCCGCAAGCGCATGCTCTACGCCGCCGCGCGGCTCCTCGGCGAGCGGCCACCGGCGCTGGCCGAGCTCGCCTTCGACTGCGGCTTCGAATCGCAGGAAGCCTTCACCCGCTGCTTCAAGCAGATCTTCGCCACCACGCCTGGTCGCTTCAGGCGCAATGCCGATCTATCCCAGATCCTCATGGAGAAACAGATGTCCACCATCGTCACGGCAAAGCCCGACATCGCACTGCTCGAAGGCATCACGCGTCGCGTCGCCTTCACTGTCGTCGGCCCATCGGCACGGATCGAGGCCGACAACAAGGAGGTCATTCCGACCCTCTGGCCGCGGCTGCTCCACCGCCTGCCGCTGGCCGGCCAGAGGAGTCGCGCCGGCTACGGCGTCTGCTGGGGCGCCGATCTCAAGGAGGGAAGCTTCAACTACATGGCCGGGGTCGAGATCGCGCCGGGCAGTGCGCTGCCCGAAGGCTTCTCGATCATCGACATCCCGGCGCAGAGCTATCGCGTCTTCCGGGTTACCCTGGACGGCAGCGAGATCCATCCGCAGATGAAGGCTGCCGCCCAGGAGATCTGGGGCGAGCGCTTGGCGAAAGCGGGCTGGCGCCTCGCCTCGGGCGTCGACTTCGAATATTACGGCGAGGATTTCGACCCTGGCCGGCGCGGCGCGGTGATCGACGTCCATATACCCGTGAAGGAGGACTGAGGCGCATCTTCTCCCGCCCCCGCAAAGCACGGCGATCGCATATGGGTTGGATCCCGGCTTTCACCGGGATGACGGACAAGAGAGGTACACGAGCCGGCCATATGCGATCGCCCTCCCCTGCAAGGGAGCGGGGATGCAGGCGGCGACATTCAGCTGGTGCGAAGCCGTAGCCTCAGTCGACCTGGAGGCGCACCTCGCCGAGGCCGGCCACCTCGAAGACCGCGCTCTCGCCGGCGGCGATGCGCTTGGTCGGGATCAAGCTGCCGGTCATGACGATCATGCCGCGGCGAAGCCCCGGTCCCAGCTTCGCTGTCAGATCGGCGATCCAGGCCAGCGCCTCCAAAGGCCGGTCGGATCTGCCTTCGAAGCGCTGATCTCCGATGGCGAGGCTGCCGGGAAGCTTGTCCAGCTCGGGGACCGCCCTCGGGTCCCGGGGGCTCCCCAGCACGATTCCGGCATTCCAGGCATTGTCGGCAATGAGGCTCAAGGCCGAGGTCTCGCGGTAGACCGCATGTCGATCGTCCACCAACTCGAAGGCAGGCATGACTGCGTCGACCGCCGCCAGCATGCCCGGGGCGGTGAAGGGCGCGGCGCTCGCCGGCAGATCGGCGGCGAGGCGGAAGGCCAGCTCGAACTCGATCTTGAGGCTGACATAGTCCTTGGCCCGAAGCCGCGCCGGGCTCTGATAGATCCGGCTCTCGAAGATGGCGCCGGCGCAGGGATGGCCGATCCCCATCAGCTCCTGCATGACCTTGGTGGTCGTGGCGATCTTCCAGCCCCTGATGGGCCCGTGGACGGGGATTGCGAGCCGGTGGAACGCCGCCTGGGCCGCATAGGCCTCATCAACATCGGCGGGCCCCAGCTCCGCTGGCAGGTTGGCATAGGCCGCGCCCTCGCGCCCGCTCCGCCACATATGGCCGCCGGCCCGCTGCGCCCGCGCGTGATCGGTCATGAAGGCCTCCCCGGAAGATGCTCCCAAGGTTTCGCCCTTTCCGATCCGGGACGCAAGCATGCCGAGGCACGCCGGCGGCGCGTCCATGGCAGGGAGGACTTTCAGTCTCCGGATGCCGCCTTGGCCTTCGGACGACGCCTGCCTCGCCCCGCCTCTGCGCTCACGCCGGCGGCCAAGGCCTCGGCAGCCGCGGTCTCGGCAGCCTGCTTCTCGGCCGCCTCCTTGGCCAGGCGCAGGGTGCGCAACCGCACCAGCTTGTCGGCCTCCACCTTCTGGAGTTGCCGCTGGCTGTTCATGATGTCGCTCTCGCGCTGCTGGGCCTTGGCGAACTTCTCCTCGGCTCTGCGGCGAACCTCCGAATCATTGGATGCCATATCGCTCACCCCGCTCCTGTTGTCCGTGACGCCGGCGGCGCCGGTTGCCCGCGACGGCGCCAGAGCCGGCGGCGGTCCGAGCCGTTGCGGCCCGGCAAGCCGGCCGGTCACGGCTTCCGGGGCAGCCGGAGTCGCCCCGCCGCATGGCTTGAGCGGCTGACGCCGCCCTCGCCCTTTCCGGGAGGCCGCAGGGGCCTCGCGGTGGTCAGACTTCCTTGAGGTTGCAGGCCGAGGACTTGCCCCGCTCCTGCTGGACGTCGAAGCTCACCTTCTGGCCCTCGCGGAGCGTGCCCATGCCGGCCTGCTCGACCGCAGAGATGTGGACGAAGACGTCCTTGGCCCCGCCCTCGGGCTGGATGAAACCGAAGCCCTTCTGGGCGTTGAACCACTTAACCGTTCCGATCGACATTGTTTTCCTTTGGAAAAGAGAGTTGCCGCCGGAGGATCCTCCGGCGGGCCGAGGCTTGAAAGGGATGAAGCCGGCGCTCGCTGTAAAGCGGGGGGACGAAGTCAACCCCTATCGAGCCGACAGAAGAGATATGGGCCCTGGCCGGCTCCATTGCAATGGAAAACGACTGGAGGGCGGGATTGGCGGCTCACCGGCGGGGGGAGGGGGGCCGGCGACGCGACGATCCCGGGCCCAAGACGGGGCGCCGGGGGGCGGAGCTATCCTCTTGCCCGACCGGCGCCGGGCGCTTAAATTCCGCCAACTGCCTCGTCGTGGTTCGGCTTGCTCTCCTCGCTCGATCGAGCGCCGGACCTGCCTCCCGAAATCACCCCGAAGGCCGATCCGTCGCGCACTCCCGCGCGCCGGCATTTTGTAACGATCGGACAAGAACTATGGCAAACGGAACTGTGAAATGGTTCAACGCCCAGAAGGGCTACGGCTTCATCCAGCCGGAGAGCGGCGGTAAGGACGTCTTCGTCCACATCTCCGCCGTTGAGCGCGCGGGCCTCTCGACGCTCAAGGAGGGCCAGAAGATCTCCTACGACACCGAGCGCGACCAGCGCAGCGGCAAGGAAGCGGCGACCAATCTGAAAGTGAGCTGAGATCGCCTCTCGGCTCTTGCGATCGATCCCCGTCGGGCGATCCACCCGATGGGGATTTTCGTTATCCGGCCAGCGTCCCCTTCACCGCGGCCACGGCCCGCAGGCTGAGCGCCGCGATGGTCAAGGTGGGATTCGCCGTCCCCGAGGTCGGAAACACCGCCGAGCCGAGGATGAACAGGTTCCCGTGGTCGTGGCTGCGCTGCTCGCGGTCGACGACGGAGCTCCTGGGATCGCGGCCCATGCGCGCGGTGCCGATGATATGGCCGGCGCCTTCCGCAACGGGGCGATGCTGGATGCCGGTGGCTCTCAGCCTGGCGAAGATCTCGCCATGGGCGGCGCGAGCCGCAGCAGGCCCCTCCGAGACGTAATCGCCCAGGCGATAGGCGAGGCGCGGCAGCGGCACGCCATAGACATCCTTCTCCGCTGGATCGAGGGTGACGCGGTTCTCGGGATCGGGAAGCTGCTCCATCAACGCGGCGAGGCGGATCTCGCGCGAGGTCTGGCGGGTGAGCGCGGCATCCAGCGCCTTGCCGCGCAGCCCCTGGCGGGCGAGTTCCTCGGCCGTTGTGATGGGCGCGCCTTTGGGCCACGACCAGCCGTTATTGCCGATCTCGATGCGGAAGCTCGCGCGCTGCCGGCGGAAGTCGCCGTCGCGCAGATTCTCGATACCCGAGGTGGAGAGCGGGCCGCGATACGGCCATAGCGCCTCATCCGCCAAGGCCCAGCTCAGCTGGACCGGATGATCCATGAGATGGCGCCCCAGCTGATCCGAGCCATTGGCGATGCCCGAGACCAGAAGCAGGCGTGGCGTCTCGATGGCATGAGCGGCGATCACGAAGACCTTGCCACTTGCCCTGCCCTCGCTGCCGTCCCAGCGCTTGAAGCCGATCGCCGCGACGCGGCTGTCAGCGCCCAGCTCGACCCGGATGGCGGTCGTGCGATCGTAGAGCCGAGCGCCCTTCGCCTGCGCCGCCGCCAGATGGACCGTCGCGTCATACTTCGCCTGGACCGGGCAGATCGGGATGCAGCTCGCATTACCGCAGCAGGCCGGCCGGTCACCGCGATCAACGGAGTTGCGGCCCTGGGGGGTGGCGCGCACCTCATAGCCCGTGCCGGAGAGCGCCTTGGCAAATACCTTGTCGAGATAGGTCTGAGGAATCGCCGGCATGGGAAAGGGCGTGCTGCGCGGCGAGCCCAGTGTCTCGTTCGAGTCGCCGGCAACGCCGATTTCACTTTCCGCTTCGCCATAGAACGGCTCGAGTTCGCCGTAGGAAATGGGCCAGTCGAGACCCCGGCCATAGGCGCTGGCGAGGTTGAAGTCATTGGGCAGGAAGCGCAGGCAAGTTCCAAGCCAGTGCCAGGTGGTACCACCGACGGCCTTGAGATAGGTGCTCTTGAATTTGTCGGGGCCCTGCTGGCGGTACCAGAAGTCGGGGTCGTCGCTGATGGGATGCATGGCCTCTGGGACCGCCGGGTAAGGGCATTCGGGCACCTTGACGAGCGCATCGCGGTAGCGCTGGGTCGCATCGGCCCGATCGACGGGCGCGCCAGCCTCGAGGATCGCGACCGTCACCCCCGCCGCGGCAAGCCGCCCCGCCATGAGCGCGCCGGCGATGCCCGAGCCCACGATGACGACATCGGTAGTGATTTCCTCAGCCATCGATCAACCCAGCGGTGGTTGGGACCAATAGCCCGTCTCGCCGCCGCAATCGGAGGGGGGCTTGGTGAAGGTCAGGGCCTTCCACAGAAGGGCCTGCTCGAAGCCGGCGACGGCCTTGCCCTGGCCCGTGTCGTAGACGCCCGAATACCAGGCGGCAATGATGGCGCTCTCGAGCTCCGGCTCGCTGGCGCCGGCGACGAGCCCGGCGAGCCCCGCGCCCTGCCCGCTGGCGAGAAAGCCGCCGAGGAATTTCTCTCCGATTCCGGTATCGAGGTCAGCGGCCTCCGTCAGCCTCACGGAGAGAGCCATGAACTGGGGAAGCGTGAGTGGCGCGGCTGCAAACAGCGCAGCCGGGAATCCGCTCGCGCCGGCGGCGGCGATGGCGGCGGCGAGGCCGGTCAGCAGGAATTCGCGGCGGCTGGCCATGGATTTATCCGCCCGGCCGCAGGAAATCGAAATCGCAGCCCTCATCGGCCTGCAGCACCGTGCGGCCGAAGAGCCGGGCATAGCCGCGGCGGGGCAGCGGCCAGTCTCCTGCGCCGGGGGCACCGCGCCGGCGCGCGGCGAGCTCGGCCTCATCCACCAGCAGATCGAGCCGGCGAGCGGGCACATCGAGACGAATCATGTCGCCGTTGAGCACCAGAGAGAGCGGGCCGCCGATGGCGGCCTCTGGCGTCACATGCAGCACGATGGTGCCGAAGGCGGTGCCGCTCATGCGCGCATCGGAAATGCGCAGCATGTCGGTGACGCCTTGGGCCGCGAGCTTGCGCGGGATCGGCAGATAGCCTGCCTCCGGCATGCCCGGTGCGCCGATGGGCCCCGCATTGCGCAGCACCAGCACATCCTCGGCCGCAACATCGAGAGCGGGATCGTCGATGCGCGCCGCCAGATCTTCGACGGAGTCGAAGACGACGGCCCGGCCCTGATGCGTGAGCAACCGCTCCGAGGCGGCCGACTGCTTGATCACAGCACCGCGCGGGCAGAGATTGCCGCGCAGGACCGCCATCGCACCTTCGCGCTTCAGCGGCGCGCCGCGGGGCCGGATCACCTCCTGGGCAAACTGGTCTTCCGGCTTGGTCAGGCTGTCTCCGAGCTTCGCGCCGGTCACGGTGACGGCATCGAGGTCGAGGAGGTCCGCCAGTTCCACCATCAGCCGCGGCAGCCCGCCCGCTTCGTGAAAATGCTCCATGTAGAAGCGTCCCGAGGGCTTCAGGTCCACCAGCACCGGCACCTTGCGGCCCAGCGCGTCGAAATCGTCGAGGTCGATAGGGTGACCGGCGCGCGCCGCGATGGCCGCGAGGTGGATGATGCCGTTGGTCGAGCCCCCGATCGCCTGCAGCACCACCATGGCGTTGCGGATCGAAGCCGGCGTCACGACCTGCTGCGGGCACGGGCCGCCGGCAACCGCCATCGCCGCGGCAATGCGGCCGGCCGCCTCCGCCAGGCGTTTGCGCTCGGCA
>DATBBO010000500.1:0-5999 GCA_036270995.1 Dongiaceae bacterium
CCTTCAGATGCGGCATGGCATAGGAGGCGGTGTAGTAGGCCGCCTCGAGATTCGACGCCATGATCTTGCGCAGCCGTCGGCCTGGCGGATCCTGGTGCAGCACGCCTGCCTTGCGCGAGCCCCCGCCGGCATTGTTCACCACCACATCGATGCGACCGAAGCGCTGGGCCACGGCCGCGACCATTCTGCGGGCGGCCTCTTCCTCGCCAAGATCCACCGAATAGAATTCGGCATCGGCCCCGAGTCCCTTCATCTCGGCAAGGGTATCGGCCCCCTTGGCCTCGTCGCGGCCGACAATCGCGACCCGCGCACCTTCCTTGACGAAGCGCCTGACGATTCCGCGGCCGATCCCCGAATTGCCGCCGGTGACGATGACGACCTTGTCCTTGAACCTCATCTCTCTCTCCCCTTTCGTCTCAATCCGTCAGCTTGTCTTTGAGCCAGAGGGCAGTGTCGCGCAGGAATCCTTCCGCCGGCTCGAGCAGGCGGGCCATGTCAATGCAGCCATGGATGACGCCTTCCCAGAACATCCAGTCATGGGGTGCTTCGATCGCCTTCAGCCTTGCCACGAGCTCGCGGCTGTCATCAAGCAGCGGATCGAACTCGGCCGCGGTCACCAGGAGCGGCGGCAAGCCCTCGAAGCGGCCCGCCAGCGGCACCGCCCGTGGATCGCCGCGATCGGCAGCGTTGCGCAGATAGTGGTCCCAGAACCAGATCATGTCCTCGCGCGAGAGAAGATACTGGTCCGTGCCATAGGCGCGATAGGAGTCGGTATCGAAGTCGACGCCGAAGGCACCGTAGATCAGCGCGGCGGCCTTGAGCTCCGGGCCACCGCCATCGCGTGCCGCCATGGCCAGCGCCAGCGACAAATTTCCGCCGGCCGAATCCCCGGCCACGGCCAGCCTGCTGCCATTGATCCCAAGCTCTGCGCCATGCTGGGCGACCCAGCGCAGTGCAGCGAGGCAATCCTCGAACGGTACCGGGAATTTGTGCTCCGGTGCCAAGCGGTACTCGACCGAGACGATGGGAAAGCCGCCGTAATCGGCGAGGCGCCGGCAGATGCCGTCATAGACCCGGATGCTGCCCAGCACCCAGCCGCCGCCATGGATGTAGACGAGCCCGGGAGACCCGGCCGGGGCGCCCGGATCGTAATGGCGGATGGGGATCGGTCCGTGCGGGCCCGGGACCTCGCGATCCGTTGCGGGAACCGCCGGGGCGCCTTCGTTCCAGAAGGGCGCATAATCCTCGAAAAGCTGGCGCGCCGCGGCCGGTGTCATTTCGTGGAGCTTGGGCGCACCTCCCATCTCACGCTCGATGGTGGAGAGAATCTCGATCATCTGCGGGTGAAGCTTCGGCATCCATTTCCCCCTTTCGCTCGTTCTTTCTTATAGAGGGGGTGGCGGAAGTTCACTCACTCATTTGTCATGTTTGTTACCGTTGCGTCACTTGACCCGGTACCACCCTCTCTTAGAGTTCGACCCATGCTGGATGGTGGAATCGAATCGAGCGGCTTCTGCGGCGCCTATGGCGTAGGCGATGGCGAAGGCACGGTGACCCAGGAAATGACTCCTGTGCGCCAGACCGTCGCCGAGGTCGTGGCCGATCTCAAGGAGGCGCGTCGCAGGCAGCGCAAGCTCCAGCTTGCTCAGATCATCGATCTCAAGCGCCTCGAGCCCATCGAACCCGCCGGCGCGACCATGGCGCGTCTGGACTGATCCTCGCCGCATCTCGTCACAATTTCGTCATTCGCCTGATCCCCGGACTTGATCCGGGGATCAGACGGGCATGACGGTAAAAAATCAGCCTGACTGGGGCCAGGAGCAGCGGAACCCTTGGGGTGAACTTCCCCTCGTATCGACCTTGAGGATGCGTTAGACCCCGGGGACTGGCGACCAGGACCCGATTCGGATTCCCCCTGCCGATGCTCGTCTCCGTCTCCCTGCCGCGCGAGGCCTCCCTTCGGGCCCCCACAGGGCTTCTCCTGCTGGCGGTCGCCCTGCTGGGCATCGCCCATGTCGCCTTCCTCCCGCCTTTCGAGGGCTATGACGAGAACGCCCACTGGTCCTATGTCCAGCAGATCGCCGATCAGGCGCGCCTGCCGCCGGCGGACGAGTCCTGGCTCAGCGGCGATATGGATGACTATGCCGGGCCCCGGCCCTTCGAGCGTTCGACGCCCGGGAAGCCGTCCGGCGCGGCCTTCCGCCGCTATTTCGCCGGGCCGCATGGCGATCTGGGACTCCCGGTCGCCCGACAATACCGGCCGACGGAGCACCCGAACTGGGAGCCGCGGCAACAGCCGCCCCTCTATTACCTGCTGCTCACGCCCTTTTACCGGATCGCCCGGGACTGGAATTGGCCGGACCATTTCCTGCTCCTGCGCCTGGCCTCCTGGGCCATGGCCTTCGCTGGCTTCGCCATCGGTTGCCGGGCGACCCAGCGCTGCCTCGCCGGATGGGGGGTCCCGAAAGCGGCCCTTCTCGCCGTTCCGGCCTGGCCGATCCTCTTCCCCGAGTTCTTCCCGGAGATGGCACGCCTCGGCAATGACAGCCTCTCGCTCTTCTTCGCCGGCCTTGCCTGGTATGTCACCGTCGGTCTGCTCGCGCGCCCGCGGGTCGCCGGGGCGGTTCTGCTGGGCATCGCCCTCGGCCTCGGGCTGCTGACCAAATCCTTCTTCCTGCCGGTCTCGGCGGGTCTGGGGGTGTTTTTTCTTTATGCCGCGCTGCGCCGGCGCGAGCCGCGGCATCTGCGCGACCTCGTGATCGCCCTCGTCATAGCCGCGGTCATCGGCGGTTATTGGTATCTCGACAACTACCGCACATATGGCTCGGTCTTCGGCATGACCGAGTTCGCAGCCGCCGCGCGCTATGGCGGGGTACTCGGGGGGCTGTTGCGGCTGCCGCCGGGCATGCTCGCGAGCGAGCTTGCCCACGGCCTGGCGCTGATGGTCGCGACTTTCGTCTGGGGCGGGACCTGGACGCTCGCCCATCTTCCCGCCTTCCTCATGGTGCCGGTGGTCGCGCTGGCGCTCCTACCCTTGCTGATCTGGCTGGTCAGCTTCCTGCGGTGGCCGCTGATCGGCCAGGCGCCGCTGTTCCTGGCGGCCCCTCTGCTGGCCGGGCTCGTGTCCCATCAGCTCCTTTCCATTGCGACCGGCGGCTATGTCGCCGATACGCCGGGCTGGTATCTCCATATCCTGGCCGGGCCGCTCTCTTTGGCGCTCGCTTTGGGCTGGCGCTGGCGACGGTTGTTCGGCCTGCTTGCCGGCTATGCCGTGCTCTTCCATGCCCTCTCCTGGGCCGGCCAGCTCTCGCTCTTCAGCGGCTGCGCCTATAAGCCGGCGCCGGGCTCGGCGCTCCGCCTCGATCCCGGCTCCTGCCTGATCGAGCCCGGCCACCTGGCCGAGATCGGGGCGCCGGCACTGGGCTTCGCGGCGCTGGCCTTGGCGGTGGTTTCGGGATTTTGCGCCATTGGCTGGGCGCGCAGGCGGAACTAGACGTCCTCCCCCTTGCTCACCGCGGGCAGCTCCAATATGCCCGCCAGGAAGGCGCTGAGGACGAGCTGGAGGCCAACTCCCATGGCGATGAGTGAGGGGACCACCCCGCGCATCGTCGCCGCCAAGTCCAGATTGCCGAAGCCGAGGGCGGCCCAGTGGAGCGTCGCCATCACCAGGCCGATGAGCCCGCCGAGAAAGAGCAGGGTGCCGGCGAGTGCCGCTCTCTCCAGAGAGGCCTGACGCCAGAATCGCTCCAGCATCGGCGAGGGCGGCAGGAAGCCCCTGCGCTGGGCGAGCTCGCGGGCCAGCACGGCGAAGCTCAGGGTCTGCACTCCCAGGAGTCCGATGATCCCGGCCGCCAGCATGCTGTGGACCTGGAGCGCGATGCCGAAGATGCGAATGGAGCCGGTGAGCGCCAGGAGGATCATGCCGCCGAGGCCGCCGATCGCCATCACCAGCCCGGGATAGAGGTAGAGCCAGCGCGGGCTGTGCATCAGCAGGAACTTCAAATGCCGCCAGCCATCGCGCCAGGGCCTGAGATGCGGCGGCCGGCCGCGCCCGTCGGGATGGAGGATGATGGGGACCTCGGCGGTGCGAAGGCCGCGCATCGTCGCCTTCACCACCATCTCGCTGGCGAACTCCATGCCGGGCATGACCAGGCCGAGCTCGAGGATGGCCCGCCGGTCGAAACCGCGCAGCCCGCAGTGGAAATCGCCGATGGGTGTCTTGAACAAAAGCGCGCCGATGAAGCTCAGCACGGGGTTGCCGAGATAGCGGTTGAGAACCGGCATGGCGCCGGGCCGGATGCCGCCGCGAAAGCGGTTGCCCATGACCAGGAGGAAGCCCTCCCGCAGCTTGGCGAGCAAGCCGTCCAGCGCGCCGAAGTCATAGCTGTCATCGGCATCGCCCATGATGACATAGCGCCCGCGCGCGGCCCGGATGCCGCCCTGAAGTGCCGCCCCATAGCCCCGCGCGGCCACCGGGACCACCCGGGCGCCGGCGGCCGCGGCGATGGCCTGGGAGCCGTCGGTGCTGCCATTGTCGGCGATCAGGATCTCGCCCTCGACCCCACCGCGATCGAGAAAGGCCTGGGCCTTGCCGATGCATGTGGCAAGCGTCGCCGCCTCGTTGAGGCAGGGCATCAGGATGGTCAGCTCGAGAGGGGTCTCGCTTGGCGGGGTCGCGGCCGGCATGGCCGAAAGCTAGCCTGTCGCGAGCCGCCAAGGAAAGCTAGCTTTGCGACCTGCCCGCCGCAAAGGGATGGTAGAGTGAGGGCATTCCTATCGGCGAAATCGGACAGGACAGGATGAACATGGCGGCGGAGACGATGCGGGCCCTGGTCAAGCGCGAGCCCCGGGAGGGCATCTGGATGGAGGAGGTGCCGGTGCCCAAGGCCGGCATGAACGAGGTGCTGATTAAGGTGGAGAAGACCGCCATCTGCGGCACGGATCTCCATATCTACAAATGGGACGAGTGGTCCCAGCGCACCATCGAGCCGGGTCTGGTCATCGGCCATGAATTCGTCGGCCGCATCCTCGAGCTCGGACCCGGGGTCACCAATTACCAGCTCGGCGACCGCGTCTCGGCCGAGGGCCATATCACCTGCGGCCAGTGCCGCAATTGCCGCGCGGGCCGGCGCCATCTCTGCACCCAGACCAAGGGCATCGGCGTCAACCTGCCCGGGGCCTTTGCCGAGTACATCACTGTGCCGGCGGCCAATCTCTGGCTGATTCCGCCCCAGATTCCCTCGGAGATCGCCGCCTTCTTCGATCCCTACGGCAACGCCACCCATTGCGCCCTCTCCTTCGACATGGTGGGCGAGGATGTGCTGATCACCGGGGCCGGGCCCATCGGCATCATCGCCTCGGGCATCTGCCGCTATCTGGGCGCGCGACATGTGGTGGTGACCGACGTCAATGATTACCGCCTGGGGCTGGCGGCGAAGATGGGTGCCACCCACACCGTCAACGTCAAGCATGAGAGCCTGGCCCAGGCAATGAGGAAGCAGGAGATCCACCAGGGCTTCGACATCGGCCTCGAGATGTCCGGCAATCCCCAGGCCTTCAACGACATGCTGCATCACATGTATCACGGGGGTCGGGTCGCCCTTCTGGGCATCCTCCCCTCCGATACCCGCATCGACTGGGACCAGGTCATCTTCAAGGGCCTTCATCTCAAGGGCATCTACGGCCGGGAAATGTTCGAGACCTGGTACAAGATGACCCAGATGGTGCTGGGTGGCCTCGATCTGCGGCCCGTCCTCACACATCACATCCCGATCGAGGAATTCCAGACGGGATTCGACCTGATGGCGAGCGGGCGTTGCGGCAAGGTCGTCTGCGCATGGCCGCAGGCATGACCGTCACCGAACGGCTGGCGGGGGAGCTCGACCGCCTGCGCGCGGAGTCCCTCTTCAAGGAGGAGCGCGTCATCACCGGTCCGCAAGGCGCCCATATCCAGGTGCAGCCGGCCCAAGGTCCAAAGGAAGGCAGTGGGCGTGAGGTGC
>DATBBO010000501.1:0-17296 GCA_036270995.1 Dongiaceae bacterium
CGGCCTGGCACGCCAGGCCGGTCCCCTCGTCCCATGGGCGGACGCGCCTCGTCTAGTCGCAGGGCGCGCTGCCCAGATTGACCGTATCGGGCGAGGTCAGGCCGCCTGCGGCCGCACCCGCGGCACCGCCCGCGGCAGCACCGATCGCCGGGCTGCCGGCCAGCGCGCCAATGATCGCACCACCGGCGGCGCCGATGCCGGCGCCGGTAAGGGCCCGGCAGCCGGGGCTATGCCCGCAGCCGGCGAGACTCACGCCGACGAGACCCGTCACGACGATCGTGGACAAAAGCTTCCGCATGATCTGCTAACCCCTCAATCTTCCACTTACGTGGGTTTAACCCCGGGGCCAGTTCGAGGTTCCCGGGCCAAAGCGAGGGCGGGTTGCAATCCCGGAACCCGCCCCATTGCCGCCGCATTCATGCCATGTTACGGCGGCGCAATTTTGGTGCGGGTGATCCCGCGGGGTGGTCCATGGCGAAGCGTCCCTCCTGGTCGGGCTTTCTGAAGCTCTCGCTGGTCACCTGCCCGATTCGGCTCTTCAGCGCGGTCAGCCACGCGGAATCGGCGACCTTCCATTTCATCCATCCGAAGACACACAACCGCATCCACATGAAGCCCTTCGACCCCGATCTCGGCGAGGTCGAGCGCAAGGATCTCGTGCGCGGCTACGAGATCGCGAAGGGAAAATACGTCACCGTCAGCGACGAGGATCTCGCGGCGATCCGGCTCAAATCCACCAAGACCATCGAGATCGAGCGTTTCGTCGATTTCGACGACATCGATCCTCTCTATTTCGACAGCGCCTACTACGTTTTGCCCGACGGCAAGATGGGTCTGGAAGCCTATGCGGTCATCCGCGAGGCGATGAAGAAGGAGCGTCAGGCGGCCCAGGGCCGCCTCGTCCTCTCCTACCGCGAGCATGTGGTCATCATCGAGCCGCGCGGCGAGGGGCTGGTCCTGCATCGCATGCGCGACGCGCGCGAGGTGGAGAGCCCGGCGATGCTGGAGAAGATCGACGGTGTCAAGGTCGATCCCAAGATGGTCGACATCGCCACCGCTATCATCGAGCAGAAGAAGGGCGAGTTCGAGCCTGCGACCTTCAAGGATCCCTATGAGGAGGCGCTGGTCGCCCTCCTGAAGCGCCGCGCGCGCGGGGCGAAGCCCGTCCACGAGGCGGAGGAGCCCGAGGCCCCCACCAATGTCGTCAACCTGATGGATGCGCTGCGCGAGAGCCTCGGAAGCAAGGGCCGGCGCGCCCCCCGGAACGGCGGCAGCAAGGAGGGCAAGATCGTGCAATTCCGCCGGTCCGCCGCCGGCAAGGCCAAGGCGCGGCCGCATGCAAAGCCCACGCGACGCGGCACGGCGAGGCCCGCGAGACAGCGCAAGGCGAGGCCTCTATCATGAGCTGAAGGCGGCTCTCGCCGGCCGCGCAATCCTGGTGGCGCACTGACAGCGGACGGAGAGCACCACGCATGGCCATGAAGAAGCTCGCCACCTATCGCGCCAAGCGCGACTTCTCCAAGACTCGCGAGCCGAGCGGCCGGGAAAAGGTGAAATCGGCGGATAGGCTGCGCTATGTGATCCAGAAGCATGACGCCACGCGCCTGCACTACGACTTCCGTCTCGAGCTCGGCGGCGTGTTCAAGTCCTGGGCGGTGACGCGCGGCCCATCTCTCGATCCGCAGGACAAGCGCCTCGCGGTGGAGGTCGAGGACCACCCGCTGGACTATGGCGATTTCGAAGGCACGATCCCCGAGGGCCAGTATGGCGGCGGAACCGTCATGCTCTGGGATCGCGGCTATTGGATACCCGAAGGAAACCGCTCGCCCGAGGAGGCGCTGGCTGCCGGCGATCTGAAATTCAGCCTCGAGGGCCGGAAGCTCCATGGCAGCTGGGTGCTGGTCCGCATGAAGGGCGACCGGTTCGGCGGCAAGCGGACCAACTGGCTGCTCATCAAGCACAAGGACCAGTTCGCCCGGCCCGGCGAGGGTGAATCGGTGCTGGCCCAAGACCGCTCTGTCGCCTCGAACCGGAGCCTCGACACCATCGCCGCCGGCAAGGGGCCAGCGCCCAAGCCTTTCATGCTGCCGGGCCGCAAGGCGGCGCGGGCCGATGCCGTCTGGCAGTCCAACCGCCCCGAGATGGCCGAAGACCGCCCCAAGACCCTCCGCGCGCGGATCTCCGCCGCGGCGCGCGGGCATGGCGAAAAGCTGCAACAGATTCAGCCGCGCAAGCTGGGGCCGCGATCCGCCCCGATGCCGGATTTCATCGAGCCGCAGCTCTGCAAGCCGGCGGACCACCCGCCCCGTGGCATCGGCTGGGGACATGAGGTGAAGTTCGATGGCTATCGCATCCAGATGCGCATCGACGGCCGGCACGTGACGCTGAAGACCCGGACGGGGCTGGACTGGACCCGCAAATTCCCGGCCATCGCCCGGGCGGCAGCCCGCCTGCCCGATGCGATCATCGATGGAGAGGTCGCGGCGCTGGACGATCATGGCGCGCCGGATTTCTCAGCCCTGCAGGCTGCCCTCTCGGAAGAGAAGACGGAGGATCTGATCTTCTTCGCCTTCGACCTTATGTTCGAAGGTGACCAGGATCTGCGGGACCTGCCGCTCAGCGAGCGCAAGCAGCACCTTCAGGCGCTTCTCGAGACGCTGCGCAAGGACGAGGCCAAGCTCCTGCGCTATGTCGAGCATTTCGAGACGGATGGCGCCGCCGTCCTCGAATCCGCCCGGCGCATATCGCTGGAAGGGATCATCTCCAAGCGCCTGGATGCCACCTATCAATCAGGACACCACGACAGCTGGTACAAGATCAAATGCCGCCCCGGGCACGAGGTGGTCATCGGCGGCTGGCTCGAGGGCGAGGCCGGACGACTGCGCTCGCTGCAGGTCGGCGTCCATCGCGGCCCCCGTCTCGTCTACATCGGCGGGGTCGGCACCGGCTTCAGCCAGACGACGGCGCAGAAGCTGGTGAGTCGGCTGAAACCGCTAGAGACGAAGCAATCGCCCTTCATCGGCCAGGCCTTGCCGCAGCGGAGCGGTGCGAAGATGCATTGGGTCCGGCCCGAGCTGGTGGCCGAGATCGAGTTTGCCGGCTGGACGGGCGATGGCATGGCCCGCCATGCCGCTTTCAAGGGGCTGCGCGAGGACAAGCCTGCCGCCGAGGTGAGAGCGGAGAAGCCGGTGCGCGCGGCGACGACGCAGGCGGCCATGCCTGCGACGCCCGACGTGCAAGAGACGCAGGAGAAGCCCATGCCGTCATCCAGCAATGCCGCCAAGGGCAAGCCCGTGATCATGGGCGTGGCGATCTCCCATCCCGACAAGGTGCTCTGGCCGAAGGCCGGCAAGGAGGGAGCGCTCACCAAGCTCGATCTCGCGCGCTATTACGAGGCCATGGGCGATTGGATGATGCGCCATCTGAAGGGCCGCCCCTGCTCCATCCTGCGCTGCCCCGAGGGCATCACCGGCGAGCGCTTCTTCCAGCGCCATCTCGCGGCCGGAATGTCGAAGCTGCTGGTGGGGGTGAAGGTTGGCGACGAGCCGAAACCCTATCTTCAGGTCGACCGGGTCGAGGGGCTGGCAGCACTCGCCCAGACCGCAGCCCTGGAGCTCCATCCCTGGAACTGCCGACCCGGGGAGCCGGAGGTGCCGGGCCGGTTGGTTTTCGATCTCGATCCGGCGCCCGACGTGGCCTTTGCGGCGGTGATCGAGGCGGCGCGCGAGCTCCGCGACCGGCTGGAGAAGCTGGGGCTGGTGGGTTTCTGCAAGACCACCGGCGGCAAGGGGCTCCATGTCACCGTGCCCCTTGCCAAGTCGCGAAAGGAGCTCGACTGGGTCCAGGCCAAGGCCTTTGCCCGCGAGCTCTGCAGCCGGATGGCCACCGACAGCCCGGAGCGCTATCTCATCAACATGTCGAAGGCGAAGCGTGACGGGCGGATCTTTCTCGATTACCTCCGCAACGACGTGACCTCGACCGCCGTCGCCCCCCTCTCACCGCGTGCGCGGGAGGGTGCGACGATTTCCATGCCCCTCACCTGGCCCCAGGTGAAGAAGGGGCTGGACCCGAAGGATTACACGCTCAAAACCGTTCCCCGGCTCATGGCCCGCAGCAAGGCCTGGCAGGATTATGACGAAGGCGCCCGCCCTCTGGCCCCCGCAGCGAAGCAGCTTCTCGGCAAGGCCGCAGTCTAGAGAGTTGAGGTGCTCCAGGCGGATTGACTAGCGAGAACAAAACAGGAACATACTTTCTCATGGAAGCGAGACCGCGCATCAGGCCGGCCGCTCACCGGGATCCGCCGGAGCGCCGGGTGCTGGGCGATATCCTGATGGATGGGCTGCATATCTGGGTCACTTGCCGGCATTGCCGCCACAGGGCGAGCCTGTCGCCGCTGGGGCTTGCGAAGCGCCTGGGCTATGACCGCTCCCTCGCCGCGCTGCGCCGGCTCCTGCGTTGCTCGAAATGCGGCGAGCGGCATGCGGAGCTTCGCCTCATCGAGCCCGAGCGCCACTGACCTTCGGATCGCTGCGCGCGGAGGCCGCGGCTCCGGCGCCTGCTCCGCCCAGACATGACACTTGCTTGTTCCTTGGCGCGCAGGATCTTTCTCCGTAGTCTCGGCACCTGATTTGCAGGGGCTCGCAGATGCGGCTGGTGGAGAAAACACTTCTCGCAGGACTGGTCCTCGTCGTCCTGCTCCTCGGCATCTGCGGTATCTTGGCCTTCCGCTTCACGGCGGAATCGAATGCCGACCGCGAGAGCCTGGTCCACACCTTCCAGACCATCCGCGCGGCCCAGTCGCTCTATGCCCAGGTGCAGGCTGCAGAGACCGGACAGCGCGGCTACCTCCTGACCCAGGACGACCAGTATCTGGCGCCCTACAGCCGGGCGCTGACCTCCATTCCGGGCATGCTCGACACGCTGAAGAGGCTGCTGGTGGGCGATGCTGTCCGCCTGGAGCGATTGCAGGCCGTCGAAGGCGCGATCCACAAAAAGCTCGGCGAGCTGGCCGAAACCATCGAGGCGGCGAAGAAGCAGGGATTCGAAGCAGCGCGGCAAATCGTGCGGACCGATGTCGGCCTGTCGGCAATGGAGGATATCCGCAACAGCCTGAGAGGGCTGGTGGAGGAAGAGAGCGCGCTTTCCACCACCCGGCTGCAGAGTTCGAGGGAGTGGGAGCGTCGGGTTCTCTTCATCGCCATCGGCACGACGATCCTGATCGTCATCGCCCTTCTGGTTGCCGCCGCGCTCATCATCAGCGGGCAGAGGCGCCTGCGCCTGGCCGAGCAGGCACTCAGCCAGCAGGCGGCCCATCTCCAGGCCACCCTCGACAACATCCGCAGCGGTGTCGCGATGTTCGACGCTGAGGGCCGGCTCACGGCATGGAACCGGCGCTTCTTCAAGCTCCTCGCCCTGCCGACGGAGCTCGCCAGGACCGGCCAGCCGCTGGCCACCTTTCAGCAGGCCGGTCCGGAAGGTGCCGTGGCGATCTTCACCGGATCGATGTCGGGCGGCACCGAGAGCAGCAGCGCCGGCGCCGCCGAGAGCTCCGCGCGGCGCCTGAAGGTCGACCGGCGCGAGCTGGAAGCGCATCAGAACGCAATGCCCGATGGTGGCTTCATCATCAACCTCACCGACATCACCCAGCGCCTTCGTGCCGAGGCCATGCTGCAGCAGGCGCAGAAGATGGAGGCGATCGGCCAGCTCACCGGCGGCGTCGCCCATGACTTCAATAACCTGCTCCAGATCATCATGGGCAATCTCAACATCCTCGCCCGCGAGATGCAGGGCAACGAGCCGGCGCTGCGACGGATCAGAAATGCGCTGCTCGGCGCGGACCGGGGTGCCGGCCTGACGCGCCACCTGCTCGCCTTCTCGCGCCGCCAGCCCCTGAGCCCCGTGCCGATCAATCTCGGCCGCCTGATCCGGGACATGACTGACCTGCTGCGGCGCAGCCTCGGCGAGCAGATCCAGATCGAGACCGTCATCGATGGTGGGCTGTGGAACACGCTGGTCGATCCCTCGCAGGTGGAAAGCGCCATCCTCAACATGGCCATCAACGCCCGCGATGCGATGCCCCAGGGCGGCAAGCTCACCATCGAGGCGGGGAATGCCTTCCTCGACGACGCCTATGCCGCGGAGCATATGGAGGTGAACCCGGGACAATATGTGATGCTGGCCATGACCGACACGGGCACCGGAATGACGCCCGAGGTCGTGGCCCATGCCTTCGATCCCTTCTTCACGACGAAGGAGGAAGGACGCGGCACCGGTCTCGGCCTCAGCATGGTCTGGGGCTTCGTCAAGCAGTCCGGCGGGCATGTGAGCATCTACAGCGAGCCGGGAGAGGGAACGACGATCAAGGTCTATCTGCCACGCGAGATGCGCGCGGAGGAGCAGGCAGACGCGCCTCGTGACAAAGCCATGCATGGCGGGCGCGAGCGCATCCTCATCGTCGAGGACGACGCGCAGGTGCGCCAGGCGGTGGTGGAGATGATGAGCCAGCTCGGCTATCACACCGTCACGGCAGAAGATGGCGAGCGGGCGCTCGACCTGCTCCGTCGCGGCACCCCCATCGACCTCCTCTTCACCGATGTCGTCATCCCCGGCAGCGTCGGCAGCCGCGAGCTGGCGCGGCGGGCCAAGTCGCTCCTGCCGGGGCTCCAGGTCGTCTATACCTCCGGCTATACGGAGAATGCCGTCATCCACAATGGCCGGCTCGACCCCGGCGTCGAGCTGCTGAGCAAGCCCTATAGCATCGAGGAGCTGGCGCGGAAGCTCCGCTCCGTACTGGATGCGCACAGGGAGGGTGCGGGATCACCGGCCGCTCCCCCTGGCCTCCGGCGCGTGCTGGTGGTGGAGGATGATGCCCTGGTGCGCCTCGCCACCGTGGAATCTCTCGCCGATCTGGGGCTTGCCACGGCGGAGGCGGAAACGGGTCGCCAGGCGCTGGGTCTTCTCGCGGCGCAGGAGGATATCGACCTGCTCATCACCGATGTGGGTTTGCCGGATATCGACGGGCATGACTTGGCGATCCAGGCGCGCGAGCTGCGGCCGGGGCTGAAGATCATCCTTGCCTCGGGCTATTCCCGCCTGACGCAGAAGAAGAACGGCATGGAGATGCCGGCGGACGCTCTGCGCCTGCACAAGCCTTATCAGTCCGAGGATCTGCGCCGCGTGATCGAGAGCCTGGGCGCCTGACCCGCTCTCTCCACCGTCGTGGTCGGCATTGAATCAGGCCATGGCCGGCGGATTGCGGTCGTGTCGATCAATGGAAAAGCAGATAGACCACGATCAGAATCGGAATCGGTATACCCAGCACCCACAGCAGCAGATATTTCATGCCCGCCTCCCGGCGAAGTGTCATCGACGCCTGGGAGAACCCGATAAAGGGGGGCTTGGTTCCGGCTCAGCTTCCTGTGGTAGTGGGCTGGGCGCAGAAGAGGGCCTGGGAGATCGCGACTTTCAACGTCGTGGCGTCGAAGGGTTTCGTCACGACGAAGGCGGGTTCCAGCATCTCGCCGGTCAGCAGCCGTTCGGGGAAGGCAGTGACGAAGATCACCGGCACATCGCTGGATTTCAGAATCTCCTGGACCGCGGTGATGCCTGAGCTTCCGTCCTCGAGCTGGATATCCGCCAGGATCAGGCCGGGCGGGGTCTTCTTCGCCTCCGCGATCGCCTCCGAGGCGCGCGATGCGATGGCGGTCACCTCATGGCCGAGGCCCGTCACGGTCTGAGCGACGTCGAGGGCGATGACCGGCTCGTCCTCGATGATCAGGATCCGCGTGGTCGGCTGGCGCTTCAGTTCGGACCAGGCCTTATCGAGGCGCTTTGCGACCTCGGCCTCGTCGACACCGAAGATTTCCGCCGCCTGGGCTTGGGTAAATCCTTCCTGATGGACCAGGAGCAGCGCCTGCCGGTCGCGCGGCGCCAGGGCCACCAGCCGCTCGCCGATCCGCCGTTCGATGGGATCGCCCAGCTTGGCGAGATCGTCCGTCGAGGTCTCCACCGCATGGGCGAAGCGGTGGAAGAGCTTGAACAGAATGACGCCGATATCGCCTTCCTGGTGAAGAAGCTCCGGCTCCTGCACCAGGGTCTCGAGACAACCGCGAACATAGTCATCGCCGATCTGCTGCGAGCCTGTCAGCGCCCGCGCATAGCGCCGCAAATGCGGCAGGCGCTGAACCAGCGCCTGCTTCGCGGCGGAGGCGCCGGTATCGCTGGTGGCCTTGGAGCGGCTGGCGGTCGTGCTGGGCATTTTGATATTCCTCACAAATTCTGACTGGTTTCGATCAGGTCTGGTCGGAAGCAAACTCCTCGATAAGCACGTTCGATGCGCCATCCTGCTTCATGCCGAGAACATCCGCGGCCGCCGCGGAGACATCGAGGACCCGGCCATAGGCGAAGGGCCCGCGGTCGTTGATGCGCAGCTTCACCATCCGGCCCGTCTTCAGGCAGGTGACGCGAACGATCGTGCCGAAGGGCAGACTGCGATGAGCGGCCGTCAGGGCTCTCCCGTCGAAGGCTTCACCGCTGGCGGTACGCTTCTGCAGCTTGGGCCGGTACCAGGAGGCGGTCCCGATCTGGGAGAAAATGGGCTTCTCCTCCGGCTTCAGCGCCGGTGCTGGCGGCGGTGGAAGAGATGCTGTCTCCGGCAGCACCGCGCTCGTATGCAGCCGCGCCGGCGCGCAGGCGCTGGCGCAGAGGGTCAGCGCGATCACCGCCGGCTGACCCAGGGCCCGCCCGCCAGGAACTGCTTGAGACACGAATGACATGAACGACCTGGAGAGTGATCGACGAACCGGCGGCCGGATTCGCCGCCCGATCGTTAAACCCGTCAGATCGGGATCGGTTCCCGGGCGGCTCGTTGCTTTGTTGTGATCTCGACCACCCTGTTGCGCCACGGCGAGGCCCCGGCTCGCCGCGATCCATGAGCCCCAGACCATGTTTGCCCCCTTTCTTTTCGGGGGCCCGGTCCCTTCAGCCCCCCGCCAATCGAGGCAGGATATAGACCTCGCTCCCTGGCGGGATGGGCTGGAACCAGGCGTCCCGGTAGATCCGCCCATCGATCGAAACCGAGACGCCCCGCTCCAGATGCGGCTTCAGCGCCGGGTGGGCCTCACCCAGGCGCGTCAGCAGCTGGCGGATATTGGCCGCCTCGACCTCGATCTTGGCTTTGCCGCCCGCTACGGATTTCAGCGATCCCCAGAGGACGACATCGACCATCAGCGCTTGCTGCCTCCCTTGCTCTCCTTGCTCTTGCCTTTTCCGGCCGCCTGCCCGCCGATCGCCTTCAGGATCTTGGGCGGCGACATCGGAAGCTCCAGCATCCTGACACCGGCCGCCGCGGAGACCGCATTGGCGATGGCCGCCAGCGGCGGAACGATGGAGGTCTCGCCCACCCCGCGCAGCCCATAGGGATGGCCGGGGTTGGGAATCTCCAGGATGACCGTGTCGATCATCGGCAGGTCGGAAGCCACCGGGATCCGGTAGTCGAGGAAGCCCGGGTTCTGCAGCTTGCCATCCTCGCCGTAGATGTACTCTTCGTTGAGCGCCCAGCCGATGCCCTGGGCGGCACCGCCCTGGTACTGGCCTTCGACATAGCTCGGATGGATCGCCTTGCCGGCATCCTGGATCACGGTGTAGCGCGTGATCAGGGTCCGTCCCGTCTCGCGATCCACCTCGACATCGGCGATATGGGTCGAGAAGCTCACCCCCGCCCCTTCGGCATTGACCTCGTAATGGCCGGCGATGGGCCCGCCGGTATTGGCGGCGACCTTCGCAATATCGGCAAGCGACAGGGGCTCGAAATTGCCCGCGTTCGAGCCCGAGGGCTTGGCATGGCCCTTGTCCCAGACGACGGCATCGGCCGAGATGCCCCACATCTGGGCCGCGCGGCCGCAGAGCTTGCCGATGGCATCGCGCGCGGCCTGGATCGTGGCCAGCCCGCTGGAGAAAGTGGCGCGGCTGCCTTCGGTGACGTCGTTGAAGCCGAGCGAGCTGGTATCGGCCACGACGGCGCGCACCTTGTCATAGGGGATGCCGAGCTCCTCCGCCGCCATCTGGCACATGGAGGCTCGCGACCCGCCGATATCCGGAGTCCCGAGCGCGAGTGCCACCGTGCCGTCGATGTTGATATTGAGGGACACGCAGGTCTGGCCGCCGAAATTGAACCAGAAGCCGGTGGCGAGGCCACGGCCCTGATTGGCCTTGAGCGGCGCCTTGTAGTGCGGATGCTTCTTCACCGCCTCCAGAGTCGGGATCAGTCCGATCGGCCCATAGGTCGGGCCGTAGGAAGACTTGGTCCCTTCCTTCGCCGCGTTCTTCAGGCGGAATTCGAGCGGATCCATGCCGATCTTATGGGCCAGCTCATCGATGACGCTCTCGACGCCGAAGGCCGAGATCGGCGCGCCGGGCGCGCGGTAGGCGGCCTGCTTCGGCCGGTTGACGACCACATCCCAGCCCACGGCCTTGACGTTCTCGAGGTCGTAGCAGGCGAAGGCCGCCATAGCCGCCATGTCGACGGGAGAGCCCGCGAAGGCCCCGCCCTGAAGCTTGAGCTCGGTCTCGGCGGCCGTGATGCGGCCCGCCTTGGTGCAGCCGATCTTGACCCAGATGGTGGCGCTCGAGGTCGGCCCGGAAGCACGGAAGACCTCGTCGCGGTTCATCACCATCTTCACCGGCTTGCCCGCCTTGCGCGACAGGGCGAGTGCGACGGGCTCCAGGAAGACGGTGGTCTTGCCGCCAAAGCCGCCGCCGATCTCAGAAGCGGTGACGCGGAGCTTGGAGACATCCATGCCGAGGAGCTGGGCGCAGACATTGCGGACCATGTAATGACCCTGGGTGCAGCCCCAGAGCTCGCCCTGCCCGTCGCTGCCGTAATTGGCGAGGCAGGCATGGGGCTCGATATAGCCCTGATGGGTGGCCTCGGTCCTGAACTTCCGCTCGATGACGATATCGGCCTTGGCGAAGCCCTTCTCCACATCGCCATGGCCGAACTCATGGCGCTTGGCGACGTTGGAGGGCTTCTTGGACTGCGGCCGGAAGCCGCCGGCGAGACTGGCCCCGTGATGCGGATCGGATTCCTTCTCCTTCGCGTCCTCCACATGGCCGAACTCCTCGGCCTTGGCGGCGCTGGCCGCGTTGTCCGACGCCTCCTCGAGGCCGGAGGTGAACATGTCGTCATGCAGGACAGGGGCATCGGCCCGCATCGCCCGCTCGACATCGGTCACATGCGGCAGCACCTGGTAGTCGACCTTGATGAGCTTCAGAGCCTTGCGCGCGACGATGGCGCTGACCGCGGCGACGGCGGCCACCGCATGGCCTTCATAGAGCGCCTTGTCGCGGGCCATCACGTTGCGCAGGACGTCGCGAAAGTCGGGATCGCCTTCCTTGAAGTCGTCGCGGGTCACCACAGCCTTGACGCCAGGCAGGGCAAGCGCCTTGGAGGCGTCGATGGAGCGGATGCGGGCATGGGCATGGGGACTGCGCAGGACCTTGCCGATGAGCATGCCGGGCGCAGTGGCGTCGGCGCCGAACTTGGCACGCCCCGTGACCTTGTCCAGGCCGTCAGGGCGGAGCGGACGCGTACCGACGACGGTGAAGCTGTGACCGGGGGCGACGGGTTTGATATCGAGGGGCATCAGCGTGACTCCCGCATTTCCGCGGCGGCGCTGGTCACCGCGCGCACGATCTTGTCATAACCGGTGCAACGACAGAGATTGCCGGCCAGCCAGTAACGGATCTCCGTCTCGGTGGGATTCGGATTCTTCTCGAGCAGGGCCTTGGAGGCGACCAGGAAGCCCGGCGTGCAGATGCCGCATTGGAGCGCCGCATGCTCGAGGAACTTCTGCTGCAGCGGATGCAGCTTGTCGCCTTGGGCGATGCCTTCGATGGTCGCGACCTTCCGGCCATCGGCCTCGGCGCCGAGAACCAGGCAGGAGCAGACGAGCCGCCCGTCGAGGGTGACGCTGCAGGCCCCGCAATCGCCGGTGCCGCAGCCTTCCTTGCTGCCCGTCAGGCCGAGCCGGTCGCGCAGCACGTCGAGAAGCGTCTCCTCGGCATCGCAGAGATACTCAACTGCATCGCCATTGATCGTCGTCGAAACTCTAACGCTGGTCATCGATATCTCCTGGACTACTTGCCGGTGGCGCGCCGATGGGCGATCACCGCGGCGCGCCGGGCGAGCACGCCGGCAACCTGAATGCGGAATTCCTTCGTCCCGCGCTTGTCGTCGATCGGCTTGCAGACCGCCGAGGCCGCCGCCGCGAGCTTGTCGAGGGCGCCGTCATCGAGCTTGCTGCCGATGATGGCATCGCCTGCTTCCTTCACCAGCAGAACCCGCGCCGCCACCGCGCCCAGCGACACCCGCGCCGCCGTGCAGGTCCCGTCCGCGCCGAGGGTCAGGCTGACGCCGGCGCCGACCACGGCGATATCCATCTCCGTACGCGGGATGAAGCGCAGATAGGCATCGCCCGCGCGGGCGGGCCGCGCCGGCAGATAGAGGGATTCGACGATCTCGCCCTTGGCCAGCGAGGTCTTGCCCGGGGCCGTCCCGACATCCTCCACCGGAATATCGCGCCGGCCCTTGGGCCCGACGATGGTCGCGATCGCACCGGCGGCCACCAGCGCCGGGACGCTGTCGGCGGCAGGCGAGGCGTTGCACATATTGCCGACCATGGTGGCGCGGCCCTGGATCTGAGTCGAGCCGATGAGATTGGCCGCCTCGACGACGCCGGGCCAGAGCTTCTTCAGCGCCGCATTCTCGCCGAGCTCGACGGCGGGCACCGCCGCGCCGATGCGAAAGCCGCCCTTCTCCGCCGTGATCTTTCGCAGCGGCTCGATCCGCTTCACATCGACCACGAGATCGGGCTCGACGAAGCCCGATTTCATCCGCACCAGCAGGTCGGTGCCGCCCGCCAGCACGAAGGACTGGCCCTTCTCGGCGGCGAGCAATTCGACCGCCTTGTCTATCGAATTCGGAGCTTCATATCGCATGGGGTTTCCCGGATTGTCATCAATACCGACCCGCACCGATCGCCGCGCGCGGGGCAATGGCGTTGGCCGTATGTTCCTTCTGGAGCCCTAAGGCTAGCATGGAATCGAGGGGTGATGTCCACCATCCCCGTGAGACCAATTCCGCGCTGCCTTTTCCGGCGAAGCCAGCGGGGCGGGATATCTCGGCCGGCGCAAATATAGTATTTTTCGGTCAATCGATGCGGCGAAGGGAGAAGGCGATGGCGGGAGACGCGATGGAGGTGGTGATCCTCTACGGCACGGAGCAGCCGCCGGCGCCGATCCGGCGCTTCCAGCAAGGCCCGCTCAGCTTCGATCTCGAGGCCGGCAAGCTCCGCTACATCCGCCTCGCCGGAATCGAGGTCCTGCGCGCCATCGCCTTCGTCGTCCGCGGGCCCGGCTGGGAATCGCCGGCGCCCCGGATCTCCGATCTCGAGGCCCGCGAAGGCGCAAGCGGGCTCGACATCCGCTACAAGGCCTTCTACGAGACGGCGGGCGGGCAGATCGAGATCGCGGCCCAGATCCGGGCGCCGGTCGCAGGCGGCCTCGCCTTCCAGGCCGAAGCGCGGCCGCTCACCGACTTCACCACGGCGCGGACCAGCTTCTGCATCCTGCATCCCGCGGCGGTCGCCGGCGGACCGCTCGTAGTCACCCGGCCCGATGAGAGCGTGGAGACGGCGCGGTTTCCAGATACCATCAGCGCCCATCAGCCCTTCATGAACATCCGCGCCCTCACCCATGAGGCGGCTCCCGGCCTTAAGGTCACGGTGCGCATGGAGGGCGATATCTGGGAGATGGAGGACCAGCGCAACTGGACCGACGCGTCCTTCAAGACCTATGGCCGGCCACGGGACATTCCCTGGCCCTACACCATCGCCAAGGGCGAGACCGTGGTCCAGCGGACTCTGCTCTCTTTCGCGGGCACGGCAAGCGGCGGCGCGCCGGGCGAGGGCGTGCCCGCCGCGCCGCGCAGCGAAATTGTGGAGGTCGCGCTGGGCGCGGCGACCATCGGCCAGCTGCCGAGGCTGGCGCTGGCCATCTCGCCGCAGGAAGCACCCCATGCGCTGGCCGCAGCGGCGCGGCTCTCTGCAACGCCGGCGGAGCTCATCGGCTGGTACGAGCATGGCGCTCACGGCCTGGGCGAGCTCGAGGCCTATGCGGCTCTGGCCCGAGAGATGGGCGCACCGGTGGGTCTGGAGCTGGTCCTGCCCTGCAGAAGCGCCCCGGCCGCGGAGCTCGCCGAGATCGCGGGGCTGCTGCGCCAGGCCGGGCTTGCGCCCGCCAGCATCACGCCGATCCAGGCGCCGATGACCAAATGGGTGCTGAAGCCGCCGGAGGAATTCGGCCTGCCCGGCTTCGCCGAGCTCTACGGCGCGGCGCGCAAGGCCTTCCCCGGCACCGCCATCGGCGCCGGGGTCACGAGCAATTTCACCGAGCTCAATATCGACCGGCCGAGCCTGGCGCAGGCGGATTACGTGACCCACGCCACCGCCGGGGTGATCCACGAGGCCGACGACCGCAGCGTCATGGAGACGCTAGAGACCCTGCCGCATATCTTCCGCTCCGTCCGCGCCATCGCCGGCGGGCTGCCCTATCGCCTCGGGCCCAGCGCGATCGGCATGCGCTACAACCCCTACGGGAAGACCGTCGAGGCCAATGCCGCAAACATCCGCACCGCCTTCGCCCATCAGGACCCGCGCCAGCGCGCGCTGTTCGGCGCCGCCTTCGCACTGGGATATCTCGCCCGCGCCGCCGAGGCCGGGCTCGAGATGGTCTGCCTCGGCGCGCCGACCGGCCCCTTCGGGCTCGTCTATCGCAAGACCGCCTACCCGCAGCCCTGGTTCGACGACGAAGCCTTCTCCAGCCCTGCGGCAGCACCGGCCTATCCTCTCTATCACCCGCTCATGGCCGTCGCCGCCGCCAAGGGCGCGCAGGTGCTGCCGGTCCGATCGAGCGACGAGAAGCGGGTGCTTGGCCTCTGCTACGAGCATGCGAGCGAAGGCCGAGTGCTCTGGCTCGCCAATCTGACGGCCGAGCCCCAGATCCTGCGCCTGGCGGGCACCGAGGGAATGGCCGCCCAAGTCCTCGATGCCACAAGCTTCGCGACCGCCGCCCGCGATCCCGCGGGCTTCGCCGCCGCCGCGCCACAGGCGATTTCCGGCAACCGCCTCAGCCTCGCCCCCTATGCGTTGGCGGCCCTGCGCCGCTAGGAGCGCCCGCGGGAGCGCGATTGACAGGCCAGGGGCGGGAACTTTAACGTTACAGTTCCGGCAAACAAAGGCCTCCCGCGGGGGCCCGGGGAGAGCGATGGGAGGGGTGGATCAGAGCCCTCTGGGGCGGCGGCGGTGAGCACGGTCCTCGGCATCGATACCGGCGGGACCTTCACCGATTTCGTCCTGGTGGACGAGGCGCAGGGCGCCGTCACCACGGCGAAGGTGCCGTCCACCCCGGGCGATCCGGCGGCGGCGATCGCCGCCGGTCTGGCGCGGTTGGAGGGCGTGGAGCGGGTCGAGCGGTTGGTCATCGGCACCACGGTCGCGACCAATGCGGTGCTCCAGCGCCGCGGCCCCACCATTCTCTACGTTACCAATCGCGGCTTCGAGGACGTGCCCTTCATCGCCCGGATGGACAAGGCGCGCATCTATGATCTGCATTGGCAGAAGCCGAAGCCTCTCGTGCGCCGGCGCCATTGCTTCGGCATCGGCGGGCGCTTCGATACGCATGGACGCGAGATCGTGCCGCTGGAGGCGGGCGAGCTGGAGGAGCTCGCGCGCAAGGCCGCGGCGCTCGCTGGCGAGGAGGTGGCCGTCGCGATCTGCTGCCTCTTCGCCTATCTCGACGGCAAGCATGAGCAGGCCGCCGCCGCCGCGGTGCGGAAGGCCCTGCCCCAGGCCCATATCTCCCTCTCCCACGAGGTCTCGCCGCTGTGGCGGGAATATGAGCGGGCCAGCACCACCATCGCCGACGCCTTCATCAAGCCGGTGGTGAGCCGCTATGTCCAGGGCGTGGGCCGGGTGATCGAGGAGAAACTTTCGGCCAGGCGCTGGAATCTGCTCGCCTCGAATGGCGGCTATCTGCGGGCCGATCAGGCCGAGCGCCGTCCGGCCCAGCTGCTGGTCTCGGGCCTCGCCGGCGGCGTCATCGGCGGGCGCTACTATGCCGATCTCGCCGGGGCCAAGCGCGCCTTCACCCTCGATATCGGCGGCACCAGCACGGATATCGGTCTCGTCCTGGAAGGCGGGCAGCAATATGCCGCCGAGTTCGACATCGATTTCGGCATTCCCGTCACCATCCCCTGCGTTGCCGTGCGCACGATCGGCGCCGGCGGCGGCTCCATCGCCTGGATCGACAAGGGCGGGCTGCTGCATGTCGGGCCGCAGAGCGCCGGCGCCGAGCCTGGTCCCGTCGCCTATGGCCGGGGCGGGATCGAGCCCACCGTGACCGACGCCAATCTGGTGCTGGGACGCCTCGATCCGGATTTCTTCCTGGGCGGGGCCATGTCCCTGGACCTCGAGGCGGCGCGCCGCGCCCTGACGAAACTGGGAGAGGCCCTGTCGCTCTCGGCCGAGCAGACGGCGCTCGCGGTGATCCGCACGGTGGACGAGAACATGGCCAATGCCATCCGTCTGATCGCGGTCGAGCGCGGCCTCGATACCCGCGACTTCGCGCTCATCGCCTTCGGCGGGGCCGGCCCGCTCCATGCCCGTGCCGTGGCCGAGCGCCTGGGCATCGCGACGGTCATCGTCCCGCCCCATCCCGGGCTCTGCTCGGCCTTCGGCGCGGCCATCGCCGAGGCCCGGGTCGACCGTGTGCAGACGCTCTTCACCCGCTCCGACAATGCCGACATCCCCGTCGTGGCGGAGGCGCTGAAGCGCCTGAAAGCCGGCGCGGTGGAGGAGCTCCGGCGCAGCGTCGAGGCGGCGGCGCCCGAGATCCGCGCCTCGGCGGATATGCGCTATGCCGGCCAGAACTACGAGCTGGAGGTCGCCATGCCGGAAGGCGAGATGAATGCCGCCGCCTGGGAGGCGCTGATGACGCGCTTCGGCGAGGCCCATGAACGCCAATACGGATTCGCGCTTCCCGGCGAGCCGGTGGAGCTGATCAATCTCCGGGTCACTGCGCTCAGGCCCGAGCCGCCCCGGGATTTCACCGATCTCAGCCGCGGCAGTGCGCGGCCGGAACGGCGCCGGGCGGTCTGGTTCGATTCCGGCCCGATCGAGGACTGCCGCATCCGGCATCGCGCCGGCCTTGCCGCCGGCGATCCGGTCACCGGCCCCGCGGT
>DATBBO010000502.1:0-4251 GCA_036270995.1 Dongiaceae bacterium
GGTCTATGGCGCCTCGATGATCTACGGTTTCGCAGGCACCACGGGCTTCGCCGGCCTGGCGACGGCGCTGACCGATACCGCGGCGGCCCCCATCGGGCTCATTGTCGGCCTCGTCTTCTTGCTGGCCGGCCTCGCCTTCAAGGTTTCCGCCGTGCCCTTCCACATGTGGGTTCCGGACGTCTATGAGGGGTCGCCGACGCCAGTCACCGCCTTCTTCGCCGCCGCCCCCAAGATCGCCGCGGTCGCGCTGCTGACCCGGGTGGTTGTGGGCCCCTTCGGTCATCTGATGGCGGACTGGCAGCAGATCATTGTCTTCATTTCCATCGCTTCGATGGTGCTGGGCAGCGTCGCCGGCATTGCGCAGCGCAGCATCAAGCGGCTGATGGCCTACAGCTCCATCGGGCATATCGGCTACGGTCTCGTCGGCCTTGCGGCAGGCACCCCCGAAGGGGTGCGCGGCCTCCTCATCTACATGTCGATCTATGTTGTCATGACACTGGGCAGCTTCGGCTGCATCCTGTCGATGCGTCGCAAGGGCCTGATGGTGGAGCAGATCTCGGACCTTGCCGGCGTCTCGCGCAGCAACCCGATGCTCGCCGCCGCCTTCGCGCTCTTCATGTTCTCCATGGCGGGCATCCCGCCGCTGGCCGGCTTCTTCGGCAAGCTCTATATCTTCCTGCCCGCCATTGCCGCCGGGCTCTACACCCTCGCCGTGATTGGCGTCGTCGCCAGCGTCGTGGGCGCCTACTACTACCTGCGGGTCATCAAGGTCATGTATTTCGACGATCTCAAGGAAGGCTTCGAGCCCTCCAAGGGCTGGGAGATTCCCTGGATCATGGCAGTGTCCGCGCTCGCGATCCTGCTCTTCTTCATCCTCCCGGGACCGCTCTTCTCTGCAGCGCAGGCTGCGGCGAGCTCGCTCTTCGGCGGATGAGCGATCGGCCGGAGCTGCCATCCTTCTTTTCCCTGATCGCTCTGGCGCGCACCGGCAGCACAAATGAGGATCTGCACCGCCTGGCCCGCGAGGGCGCGGCGGAGGGCACGCTGGTCTGGGCGCGCGAGCAGGTCCGCGGCCGAGGCCGGCGCGGGCACAGCTGGAGCTCGCCGCCGGGAAATCTCTATCTCTCCCTGCTGCTGCGGCCCTTTGTGCCGCCGGCCGAGGCGGCGCAGATCGGTTTCGTCGCCGCCGTCGCTCTCGCCGAGACGCTGGAAAGCCTGCTGCCGCCCGGGCGGCAGCTCCGCTGCAAATGGCCCAATGATCTGCTGATCGACGGAGCCAAGGTCTCAGGGATTCTGCCGGAGGCGGAGGCCGAGGGCGGGGTGGTCCAGGCCGTGGTGCTGGGCATGGGCGTCAATGTGGCGAGCTTCCCGCCGGATCTTCCCTATAAGGCGACTTCGCTCTCCGCCGCCGGCGTCCAGGCGAGCGTCGAGGGGGTGCTGGCAGGCTTGGCGCCGCGGCTGCTGGCGTGGTATCGCCGCTGGCGCAAGGAGGGCTTCCCGCCCATCCGCCGGCGTTGGCTCGATTTTGCCACCGGGCTGGGACAGCCCATCGAGGTGCGGCTGGAGCGCGAGATCCTGCGGGGACGCTTCGCGACCCTCGATTCCACGGGCGCGCTCGACCTCGAGCTTGCCGACGGCCGGCGCCGGCTGATCACGGCCGGCGATGTCTTCCATCCGGCCGCCTGAGAGGGGAGGGGCATGCTGCTCGCCATCAACGCCAACAACACCAACGTCAAGTTCGGCCTGTTCGACGGAGAGCGCATGGTGGGGGATTGGCGCATCCGTACCGAGAGCGGGCGCACCTCCGATGAATACATGGTGTGGCTGAGCCAGCTCCTCGCGCTGGCCGGGCTCGACCTCGGGCTGATCAAGGAGACGATCATCGCCACCGTGGTGCCCCAGGCGCTGTTCCACCTGCGCATGTTCTGCGAGCGCCATCTCCACGCCCCGCCGCTCGTCATCGGCGAGCCGGGGGTGGAGCTCGGCATCAAGGTGCTGATGGACAAGCCCAACGAAGTCGGCGCCGATCGCCTCGCCAATGCAGTAGGCGCCCACGTGCTCTATACCGGCCCCCTGATCGTCGTCGATTTCGGAACCGCCACCAGCTTCGACATCACCGATGCGGAGGGCAATTTCATCGGCGGCGCCATTGCGCCGGGCATCAATCTCAGCCTCGAGGCTCTCCATATGGCGACGGCGAAGCTGCCGCGCATCGCGCTGGAGCCGCCCCGGCGCGTCATCGGCAAGGACACACTGGGCGCGATGCAGTCCGGCGTCTATTGGGGCTATGTCGGGTTGATCGAGGGGCTGGTGGCCCGCATCGCCAAGGAGCATGGGGCGGCCTTCACCACCATCGCCACCGGCGGGCTGGCGCCGCTTTTCTTCGGCGCCACCCCGGTGGTCGCGCATCTCGAGCCCGAGATCACCATGCGGGGCCTGGTGGAGATCCATCGGCGCAGCCGGGCCAGGAACGGATGACCGATCGGCCCGGTTCGGACGAACTCCTGTTCCTGCCGCTCGGAGGCTGCGGCGAGATCGGGATGAATCTCAATCTGTACGGCCATGACGGAAAATGGCTGATGATCGATCTCGGGATCACCTTCGGCAACGAGATGACGCCGGGAATCGACGTGATCATGCCGGACCCCGGCTTCATCGTGGAGCACCGCGCCGATCTCCTGGGACTCGTGCTGACGCATGCCCATGAGGACCATATCGGCGCGGTGCCCTATCTCTGGCCGCGGCTGCGCTGCCCGATCTATGCGACAGCCTTCACCGCCGCGGTGCTGCGCCGCAAGCTCGCCGAGGCGAATCTGCTGGGCGAGGCGCGCATCACGGAGATCCCGATGTCGGGCCGCTTCGGCCTCGGCCCCTTCGAGATCGAGCTCATCTCCATCACCCATTCGATCCCCGAGCCCAATGCCGTGGTCCTGCGCACGAAGCTGGGCAATATTCTGCATACCGGCGACTGGAAGCTCGATCCCGATCCCGTGGTCGGTCCGATCACCGACGAGGCGGCGCTGCGCGAACTCGGCGGGGAAGGCGTGCTGGCCATGGTCTGCGATTCGACCAATGTGCTGGTCGATGGCAGCTCGGGCTCCGAGGCCGAGGTGCGCCAGAGCATGGACGAGCTCATCGGCCGCTATCGCCACCGGGTGGCCGTCGCCTGCTTTTCCTCCAATGTCGCGCGAATCGAGAGCGTGACCAGGGCCGGCCTCGCCCATGGCCGGCATGTGGGGCTCGTCGGCCGGTCGCTCCGCCGCATGGTCGAGGCAGCGCGGGAGACGGGCTATCTGACCGATCTTCCGGACTTCATCGAAGAGGAGGATATCGGTCATCTGCCGCGCGATCGCGTGCTGATGATCTGCACGGGGAGTCAGGGCGAGCCCCGCTCGGCGCTCGCGCGCATCGCCCGCGACGAGCATCCCGATGTCGGCCTCGAGCCGGGCGATGCGGTCATATTTTCCTCCCGCATCATTCCCGGGAATGAGCATGCCATCGACGAGCTGCACAACGCCCTGATCCGCCAGGGCGTCGAGGTGGTGACGGAGAAGGACCACTTCGTCCATGTCTCCGGCCATCCGGCGCGCGATGAGCTGGCCGAGATGTATCGCTGGGTGAAGCCCGCCATCGCCGTGCCGGTGCATGGGGAGCTGCGCCATCTCCGTGCCCATGTGGCGCTCGCCGAGAGCTGCCAGGTGCGCCGGGCGGTGCTGGCGGAGAACGGCTTTCTGCTGCGCCTGGCCCCCGGCGATCCCGAGGTGATCGGCCATGTGCCGACCGGCCGGCTGGGGCTGGACGGCACGCAGCTGACTGCCATGGGCGGTGCCGCGCTGAAGAGCCGTCAGCGCATGGCCTATAACGGGGCGGCGGTCGCTACGATCGTCCTCGACGGCACCGGTCGGCTCGTGGGCGAGCCGGTGCTGACCGTCCATGGCGTGGCGGCGGAAGGCGAGGATGAAGGGGTGGCGAAGGCCGAAGCGGTGGCCGCGGCGCGCCAGGCCCTGGCGGGCTTGCCGCCGGCCAAGCGCAGCGACGACCAGGCGGTGAGGGAGGTGGTGCGGATTGCGATCCGGCGCAGCCTCAACGCCCGTCACGGCAAGAAACCGTTGACCGACGTGCATCTGGTCCGCCTGCCAGGCGTTGCATAAGCTGGCACAATCATCCGTCGTCCCAGTTTTCGGGGGGAATGACGACATGAGGGAATGGACGTCATGATCGGACGGCTGAACCACGTGGCCATCGCGGTGC
>DATBBO010000503.1:0-10413 GCA_036270995.1 Dongiaceae bacterium
CCCGTCGCATGACCATGGCGTCAGCATCACGATCCGGCTCGACAATCGGGGCACGCCCTCGGCCAATGCGGTCGTCCTGCGTCAGGCCCTGTTGAACTCGCGCCGCATCCTGGCTTCCCCCAAGCCCTCGATCCTGGTGAAGAACATGAATGCCGCCGCGGTCGAATTCGAGCTGACATTCTTCGTCGACGATCTGCGGGCGTCGGCGATGGTTCAGAATGAGCTTTTCGACTTGATCCACAGGCATCTGAGGGCGGCGGGAATCGCTTTGGCCGCCCCGGATGGCCAGGAGGTCCCTCCCGACAAGCCCATGAGCGATGCCGAGAGGCTGCTGGGGCAGGTCTCGATCTTCGCGACCTTGACGCCGGAGGAGCGCGCCGGGCTGGCGGCGAAGCTGAAGCGCACACGCCACGAGATGGGCGAAACCCTGCTGCAGCCGGAGACGGTCCTGCAGTCGCTGTTCCTGATCGGTGCCGGCGTCGTCTCGCTCTCGCACGAGGTGGGCGGTCGAAAGTCCGAGGTGCTCCGGCTGGGGCCGGGCGATCACTACGGGGAAGTCGGAATGCTCACGGGGAATCCGTCTTGGGGCTGGATCACGACCCTGACACCGGTCGTTCTCTATGAGCTCGCGAAGGTGGATCTGACGCCGCTGCTGGAAGGGCGGCCCCAAGTCGCCCAGGATCTCAGCCATGAACTGGCGCAGAGGCAGGCTGCCGGCCACACCATCGCCGCCATCGACCCCGGCAGGGCCGAGCCGGCGGCGAATATGAGCGCCTGGTTCTACGCCCAGCTTCGAAAGCTTTTCGATGCCGGGCGAGAGTAGGGCGCTATAGCGTCCAGCCCCGCGTCACAAGTCGATGCGCGGCGGCGTGATGTAGTTGGGAGGGGGCCGGCGCAGCAGCAGGATCAGCAAGGGTGCCGCGGCCAGCACCCAGGCGACGATCCAGAATCCGTCGATATAAGCGAGCACGAAGGATTCCCGCTGGACGAAGCGGCCGGCAGTAGCAAGCCCCTGGCTCGTTTCCAGCCCGACATTGTTCGCGCGCTCGCCGAAGATATTGGCGAGCGCGGTGACGATGCGCTCCACCACGTCGGTCCCCGAGCTCAGATGCTGCCCGATCAGGTTCGAATAGACCTGCTCGCGCACGCGCACAAAGGTCTGGATGAAGGCGGTGCCGAGCTCGATGCCGAGCAGCCGGGAGATCTGGATCGTTGCGGCGATCGTCGCGGCCTGAGGGGGCGTGATGTTCGAGACCCCGAAGGCGACGAGCGCCGTGATGCCGATGGCGAGGCCCACCGCCTCGACGATCTGGGAGGGCATGAAGTCGCCACTGGCCCAGTCATGGGTGAGCTCGGTATTCATCCAGCTCCCGATCGCGATCACGGCGAAGCCCAGGCTGAGGACGAGACGCGCGTCGATCCGGCGCAACGCCAGCGCGACCAGAGGGACGAGCAGCAATTGCGGCAGCGCGATCCAGTTCAGCACATCGCCGATCTGCAAGGCCCTGAGCCCCTGGATGCGCGTCAGATAGTCCGGCAGGACAAAGGCCGTCGCCTGCGATCCGAAGCCGTAGACGCCGATGAGGAGCGCGGCGATCGCGACATTGACCTGGCGCAGGACCGGCAATTGGACCAGCGGATTGGCGACGATCGCCTCGTTGATCAGGAAGGCCGCTACCAGCAGGACTCCCGCCGCGAGGCAGCCGTTGACGACGCCGGAATTCAGCCAGTCCAGGCGGTTGCCTTGATCGATACCGGCATAGATCAGGGCGAAGCCGAACCCGGCGAAGACGAGGCCGCCCCAGTCGGTTCGGCGCAGCAGATCGCGGTTGATGGGCTCGCGCGGCACGCCGGCCATGACGATCAGGGCCATGAGGGGCGTCAGCACGACGTTCTGCCAGGCGATCCACTGCCAATGGCCGCTCTCCGAGTAGAGCGCCTCGAGGGAGGCGGCGATGTTCTGCGAGAAGACGAAGCGAAAGGCGTAGGCGGCAATGCCCCAGATCCACCAGCGCGGCGGCAGGCTGCGCAGGATGAAGCCCAGCGCGGCGGGAATGAAGGTACCGACGGAGAGCCCGCGCAGAACCTGCAGGGCGAGGATGACGTGGTAGTCGACGGCGAGGGGGAACAGCAGCGAGGAGAAGGTGAAGATCGCGCACGCCCAGAGCACGAACCGCCGCGTGCCGATGACGATGGCGAGCCAGGCCGCGCTCGGCGCCACCATCATCTGGGAAGCGGAGAAGACCGTGGTCAGCCAGGACCCCTCGTCGAAGCCGAGGCCGAGACCGCCGCGGATATCGGCAAGACCGAAGGTCGTGATCCGCGTGTTCAGCGTCGAGATGAGGGCGCCAAGCACGACCGCGGCGACGCCGATCAGCGGCCGCCGGCAGGGTGCGGACCTGGCCGTCGAGGCCGCCATGCCCCCGCCCGCCGCCTCGGCCGCGACGGCCATGCCTCAGCTCTCGTCCCGTGGTTCGCGGATCACGGCGTCGCCGGCGTGCTGTCGGTCAGGATCGTCGCGACCGCCGACATGCCGGGGCGGAGCCGCCCCGCCAGCGGGTTGTCGCCATCGAGCAGGATCTTGACCGGGATGCGCTGTACGACCTTGGTGAAATTGCCGGTGGCATTGTCCGGCGGCAGCAGGCTGAACTGCGATCCGCTGGCCGGCGCGATGCTGTCGACGCGGCCGGTGACGGTGACCCCGGGGAAGGTGTCGAAGGTGACCTCCGCCTTCTGTCCGGTCGCGACATGGGTGAGCTGGGTTTCCTTGTAGTTCGCGACCACCCAGACGTTGTTGAGCGGGACCACGGAGATGACCTGGGTGCCGGGGCGCAGATATTCTCCGGCGCGCACGCCGCGCTCGCCCACCATGCCGTTCACCGGCGCCACGATCCGGGTATAGCCGAGGTTGATCTTGGCGAGGTCGAGCATCGCCCTCTTGGCCTTGGCCTCGGCCCGGAGCTGCGATTCCTCGGTATCGAGGACGCCCATCTGGCGGCGCGCACCCTGAAGCTCGGCCTGGTTGCGCGCCAGCGTCGCCTCGAAGCGCTTCTCGTCGGCCGTCGCCTGTTCGACCTTCTGAGGCGTGCCGTAGGTCGTCGCCAGCAAGGCGCGCTGGCGCCTCAGCTCCAGCACCGTGCGGTCGACATCGGCCTGGGTCGCCTCGATTTCCCGCTGCGCCTGGTCGATCTCGGCATGCTGCAGGTCCTTGCGCGCCTTCAGGTTCTGGATTGCCGCTTCTGCACCCAGCAGATCAGCCTCGGCCTGCGCCACCCGCGCCTGGTAGTCGTCGTCGTTGATCTGGACCAGCAGATCGCCGGCCTTGACCATCTGGAAATCGCCCACGGCGACCAGGCGCACATAGCCCTCCACCTGGGCGCTGAGGGGGGTTATGTCGCCGCGCACATAGGCGTCGTCGGTGGTCTGACGGCTCCGCAGCCCGACCCAGACATCCCAACGGGTGGCGAGAAGGAAAAGAACTCCTACCGCGAGAGCAAGGATGACGAGCCGCAGGAGCCCGGCTCTGATCCAATGCGACCGCACCGTTGCCGGCTTTGCCTCGGTGCTCGCACCCGACGCCGGTGGTGACGCGGGACCGGCCGGCGCCTGGGGGGCTGCCTCTCCTTCCATCATGCGCTCTTCTGCTACGACCCCTCGGCACCGAAAAGTCTAGGTGGCAGCGTGCCTTCCGGCAAGCTCGCCGCCCTAGAGCCTGATCGCCTCAAGCCGGTCCGGCTCGAGGAATGAATCAGGCTCTAGGCCCATAAATTAGAGAAAGATTCACGGGTCAACTTGATTGAAGCTGACCCGATCTTGGGATCTCAGCCGATGCGAACCTCGATCTCGTCATAGCGCTTCAAGCGGTAGACCACCATCGAGATGATCCAGCTGAGGGCAAAGATGGCGATGATCAGATAGCCGAGCGTGCCGAAATTGTCGTTCAATGCGCCGACCACATCCCAGATTCCACCCTGGAGCTCGAACTTGTCGGCGATCAGGCCGAGTGCCTCTATGCCGCCGACGATGAGGGCGACGAGCACCGACACCGCCGTGATGGTCATGTTGTAGAAGAGCTTGCGGATCGGCTTGGCGAAGGCCCAGCCATAGGCCCTGAGCATCAGAATGCTGTCGGTGGTGTCGACTAGCGACATCCCCGCGGTGAAAAGGGCAGGGAAGACCAGGATCGACCAGATGGAGAGCCCCTTGGAGGCGGCCGCGGCCGAGATGCCCAGCAGGCCGATCTCGGTCGCGGTGTCGAAGCCGAGCCCGAAAAGGAGGCCCAGCGGATACATTTGCCAGCTTTGCCTTATCAGGCCGAAGAGGGGACGGAAGATCCGTGCCAGGAACCCGCGCCCGGCGAGGAGCGCGTTCAGATCCTCCTCGAGATAGGGCCCGCCGGCGCGCACTCGCCGGAAGCTCCGGTAGATCCCGATGAGAATGACGATGTTCACGACCGCGATCGCCAGAAGGAAAAAGGCGGAGACGAGGGTGCCGACGACTCCCCCCAGGTCGTGAACCGCGCTGAGTTGGCGGCTAAAGGCGAAGGCAGTCACCGCAATGACCGCCGAGGCGAGGATGACGATGGTGGAATGACCGAGGGAGAAGAAGAAGCCGACGCCGATGGGCCGCTTGCCCTCCTGCATCAGCTTTCGGGTGACATTGTCGATGGCGGCGATATGGTCCGCATCCACCGCATGGCGGAGGCCGAAGCTGTAGGCCAGCAGAGCGGTGCCGAGAAGCACCGGATGGTCGCGGAAGGCCCAGAGCGCCCAGGCCCATGCCAGAACATTGGCGCCTATGAGGAGGCCGTAAAGGCCGATGACGCGGCCTCGAAGGTCCGTTGCCCTTTCGTTGACTATCGCGAAGACCGAATACGGCATAGCTCGCTCCCCGGGACAATGAACTATGCCACCGAAATGCGGCTGGCGCGCGGCTTGTCCTCATCGGTCTTCCCGCCCGATATGTCCAAGACCGCGCAGAGTTCTCCTCCCGGCGGGCGCAGTGGCCTCCGCCCGCCGGTTCGTCTCCAATTCTCAGTCAGTGCCCGGTAGGACCACCGCGGCGGCTGGCCTCATAGAGGAACCAGGCGCGCCTCTCGGCTTCGTCGATCCAGTTCTCGATCAGGCTCGCGCTTGCCACGTCGCCATGCTCGTCGCACACATCGTGGGTCACGCGCATCCGCGCCACGAGGTCCTTATTGTCCTCGCGCAGCTCGGCGAGCATGTCGAGGGGATCGACATAGGTCGCGTCATTGTCCTTGACCCGCTGCAGCTTGGAGATATGGCCGATGGAGCGGATGGTGGTCCCGCCGACCTTGCGGACACGCTCGGCGATGTCGTCCGTGGCGCCGTAGATCTGGTCTGCCTGCTCGTCCAGCAGCAGGTGATAGTCACGGAAATGCGGGCCGGTCATATGCCAGTGGAAATTCTTGGTCTTCAGATAGAGCGCGAAGAAATCGGCCAGCAGGATGTTCAATGCCGCGGAGATATCCCCCGTCGCATTGGCGCCGAGATCGGTCGGCGTCTCCAGCCGGGGATTCGCCTGCTTGCGGGACTTCGCGTCGGTTGTCGGCATGGGATTTATCTCCTTGATAAATAGGATCAATCGGCGGTCATATTCGACGGCTGCTTTTCCCAGGAACGAGCGGGCGGTGGGCGAACAGTAAGAGAAATAGGGGCGTCTGGGAACTCTCGCAATGGCCGGCCGATGCGGCATCGGCGCGGACGACGGGGATCCGAAAACCAGGGGCAGCGAGTCGGAGCTCCTTTGTGGCAAGATTTGGCGCCCCGGCCTCCCCGTCAGGAGGACTGGCGTTTAGGTTCCAGGGGCGTAGGGAGCTCAGCGCGTGGCCGGACGGTGGATCGTCGTTCTTGCCTTGCTGATCTTGGGGGCAGAAACAAATCTGGCGTTGGGCGAGGACGGGGGTGGGATTCCGTATCGCGCGCAGATCGTCGTTCCCGGCGACCCGGCACTGGAGCGCCAGATGCAGCAGATTTCGCAATTGGTCGCCAGGGAGGGCAAGATCGACAGCGAGCTCGCCCTTCAGCGCCGCGCCACCGCCGATCTCCGCCGGCTCGAGGCGGCGGCGCGCGCGGCGGGCTATTACGACGCGAAGCTCAAATATGATGTCGACGAGCGCAAGCAGCCCTGGCAGGTCACGGTGACCGTCGATCTGGGCCAGCCCTATCGCCTGCGTGAGGTAAAGATTCTCACCCCCGACGGCAAGGAACCCCCGCTGGCCGAGCGTTTCGACCTGAAGCAGATCGGCCTCGAGCTCGGCATGCGGGCCCAGTCGGCGCCGATCCTCGCCGCGGAGGGCAAGCTCGAGGGCTTCTACACCAGCCGGGGATGGCCGCTGGCCAAGGTCACCGGCCGTCAGGCGATCATCGATCGCGCCGACCGGAGCATGCATGTCACCTACACCGTCGTCACCGGCGAGATGGCGCATTTCGGCAAGACGGAGATCACGGGACTGGGATCGGTCAAGCGGGACTTCGTCCAGCGGCGCATCGCCTGGAAGGAGGGCGAGCTCTACAACAGCCGCAAGGTCGATGCGACCCAGCAGTCGCTCATCTCAAGCAATCTGTTCGCCACCGTGCGGGTCACGCCCGCCGGCAAGGTCGGCCCCGATGGCCGGATCGCGATGACCATCGCCCTCACCGAGCGGGCCCAGCGCACCATCGGCGGCGGGCTCTATTACGATACGAGCCTCGGCTTCGGCGCCAAGGCCTTCTGGGAGCACCGCAACCTCTTCGGCGAGGGCGAGCTGCTGCATCTCGAGATCAACGCCGGCCAGAGCGACGACAGCGCGCTGGCCCAATTCAAGCGCCCCGATTTCCTGACGAAGGGCCTGACCCAGCGCACCGAGGTCTCCTACGGCGAGCTCAACACCGATGCCTATGACAGGCGCCAGGCAAAGTTCTTCATCGGCCTCGACTACCAGTTCGATCCACTGATCGTCGGCGGCGTCGGCGCGGAGATCCTGAGCGGCCATGTCGACGACGATACCGGCACCCAGACCTACACCCTGGCGGGCCTGCCGACCTATATCCGCCGGGACGATACCGACGATCTTCTCAATCCCAGCCGCGGCACGCGCCTCGGCCTCACCGCCACGCCCTTCTTTGCCCTGGACGGCAACAGCCCGGATTACTTCGAGACCACCCTGAGCGCCAAAGCCTATCAGCGCCTCGGGCCGACCGACCGCTTCATCCTTGCGGCCTTCACGAATATCGGCTCCATCGCCGGCACGAGCCTCGATTCCCTGCCGCGGGACCTCCGCCTCTATGAAGGCGGCGGTGGATCTGTGCGCGGCTACGGTTTCCAGCGGGCGGGTCCCCTGGATTTCCAGGGCAATCCGATCGGCGGCATCTCCTCTCTCGATCTCGGGCTGGAGCTGCGCACGAAGATCAACGAGACCTTCGGCTTCGTCGTCTTCTTCGAAGGCGGCACCGTCTACAACACTGTGCTGCCGGATCTCAGCCAGCCGCTCTTCTGGGGTACCGGCGTGGGGATTCGCTATTACAGCCCCATCGGCCCGCTGCGCTTCGATATCGCAACGCCCTTGGAGCGGCGCTCCGGAGACAGCATCGTCCAGATCTATATCAGCCTGGGGCAGGCCTTCTGATGCGCCGCGTCGGTCGCATCCTGCTGCGCTCCGTCCTCGGCCTGCTGGCTCTCCTGCTACTCGTGGTGGGTGGCGCCTATGTCTTCCTGCAGACCGCCACCGGCAAGGCTTGGCTCGCGGCGACCATCGCGCGTGCGGCGTCCTCGCCCGGAATGGTCGTGACCATCGAGCGGCTGGAGGGGAGTCCGCCCTTCAATATCCGGATCGGCACCATTCAGGTCGCCGATCGGGAAGGGATCTGGCTGGAACTCAACGACCTTACTTTCGCGGTCAATGCCGGCGCGCTGCTGCGCCGTGAGCTCGTCATCGAGCGCTTGCAGGCGGCATCCGCCCGGGTGAAACGCAAGCCGGTCGCCGAACCTGCGCAGACTCCGGCATCGACGAGCCTCGATCTTTCGCCGCCGCGCCTGCCTATCGATGTTGCCGTAGAGAATATGGGGATCGAGACGATCGATCTCGATCCCGCCCTGCTCGGCGAGCCGGTGCGCCTCTCCTTCCACGGCCGGGGCGGGCTCGCCCGGGGCCGGGCCGAGGCCCATCTCGACCTTCGGCGCACCGATGACAGGCCCGGCAGCCTCGCCTTCGATCTCAGCCTCGAGGGCCATCCGGCGGTGCTGAGCGTCGAGGGCGAGATCGACGATCCGCACGGGATCGTGGCGGCGGAACTCCTGCAGCGCAGCGATCGTCCGCCGCTCTCGCTCAGCATCGCGGGCCACGGGCCGGTTGCCGATTGGCACGGCCAGCTAACGGCGAAGCTGGGCAGCCTGCTCGAGCTTCGAAGCGAGATCGGCATCGCCGCCGCGAAGACCTATCGCGCGACCATCAATGCCGAGGCGAGGCAGAACGGCCTCGTCCCGGCCGATCTTGCTCCCTTGATCGGCGATCGGGTTACCTTGGCGGCGGCCATCGACTATGACGGCGAGCAGGCGCTGGCGATCGACAGCCTCGAGCTCGCCATGGCCGTGGGTGAAATCACCGGCCGCGGCAGTCTGGACAGCGCAACCCGGCGCCTTGATGGCGAATTGCATGTGGCACTGCCCGATCTGACCCCCCTGCAGCCGCTGCTCGCCACCCAGCTCGCGGGCCGGATGGAGCTGGATGCGGTGCTGGGCGGAAGCCTCGATCAGCCTGTCGCGACGCTGAACCTGCAAGGGACGGGGCTGCACTACGCCGATATCGCGCTGGATCGATTGGCTGCCGCACTCGATCTCGCCTCGAAGGGCGGCTTGGAGCGTTGGCGCCTGGAAGGTGAGGGGAAGCTCACGGGCCTCGCCCGTACGGATGAGGCCCTTCCCGCGGCACTGGGGCGCGACTTCACCTGGTCCTTCGCCGGAAGCTTCGACCAGATACAGCCGCTTGCGGAAATCGATTCCCTCCGCCTGGAAGGTGCGTCGGCGAAGCTGGCTGGGCGGGGACGTTGGGCGCCGAAAGGATCGAGCGGGCATTTCGCCCTCGATATTGCCGCCCTCGACCGCTTCGCCGAGCTGGCTGAGCTTCCCGATCTTGCCGGCCACCTGCATATCGAAGCCGCGGTCGAGGCCAGCAAGGCCGGTGCTGCGAAGGTGACGCTGCAAGGCGGAACGGAAGACCTGACGATCGGCGTTCCGATCGCCGATGCGCTTCTCGGACCCAAGGTGACGGTGGCCGGTCATCTCGATCGCGCCGAGGATGGGACACTCAGCCTCTCCAGCCTCGATTTTACCGGTCGCGGCATCTCCCTCACCGGCAAAGGCCAAAGCGATGCCAGCTTTGCGCATCCGGTGGGAACGCTCCATCTCGAGCTCCCGCGTCTGGCCGATCTCGGGCCCGCCCTGAAGACACGGCTCCAGGGGCGCGTGACTCTGGACGGCCAGCTCACGGCGGAGGGGTCGACGACGGCCGCCCAGCTCGATCTCGCCGGCGACGGGCTGGGAACCGACCGGCCCCTGTTCCGGCGGTTGACGGCTGAGGTCAAGCTTCCCGATATCGACTTCAGAAGCCTCGACCGGGCGAGCGGGACGCTCAGCGCATCGGCGCTGATGACCGGCGCCGCCACCGGCACCAATGCCCGGCTGGAGGCCAGCTTCGCGCGGCCCGATCCCGATCATGTAAGCGTGACGCGCCTTGCCTTGACGGCGAATGGCAGCCGCATCACCGGCAAGCTCGACTATTCGCTGAGCACGGGGCTGGCAAGCGGTGCTCTGAATGCCGCCATCGGCGATCTGGCGCCCTGGTCGGCGCTGGCGGGAACGCCGCTCAAGGGCAGCGCCAAGATGGCCCTCGCGCTCGCGGCGCGCCAAGGCCAATCGGCCGATCTGACCCTCGAGGCGAACGACCTCTCGCTCGGCGAAGCTCACGGGCGCATCGTGATGCGCCGGCTGTCGCTCGCGGCCAAGGGCCGCAATCTTCTCGCGAACCCGCTGGGCCAGGCCGATCTCACGCTCACGGAGCTTGCCGCCGGCCAGCTCCAGATCGGCCATGCCAGCGCCCAGGCGATCAGCGGCGCGGCCGGCCAGCTCGGCTTCTCCGCCGCCGCCAAAGGCATCTTCAACCTTCCAGGCGCCCCGCCGGATCGCAGCAGCCTCGCCTTGGCTCTCGATCTCGCCGGGGATTGGCAGATGAGGGGCCGGGCGCAGCAGGTGAGCCTCAGCCGGTTCGTGGCAGCGCTGGGCGACGACAAGGCGAGCCTGCAGCGGCCGCTCCGGCTTTCTTTTGGCGGCGGCAATGCCAGGTTCGAAGATCTGGCGCTGAGCTTTGCCGGCGGCAGCGTGACGGGTTCGGGGGCATTGGAGGGCAATCAGCTTCGC
>DATBBO010000504.1:0-1887 GCA_036270995.1 Dongiaceae bacterium
CGAGAGATCGAAGCGCGCGCGCTCGGGATGATCGAGCATGCCCGCATAGGAGGTCGGCACGCCGGAGAGCAGCGTGCAGCGCTCGCGTTCTATGATCTCGAACAGCCCGACCGGATCGAAGGAGGGCACGCCCACATAGGCGCCCCCGTTCTGCAGCGACCCCAGTAGATTCAGGATGGATCCGGCGCAATGGAAGAGCGGGATGATGGAGGTCCAGCGGTCGCCCGCAGTGACGCCGAGCCGCCGGCTGGTGCCCCATGCATTGGCCAGCATGGCGCCGTGGGTAAGGAGTGCACCCTTGGGGAAGCCTGTAGTGCCGGAGGTGTAGAGCAGGACAGCGGTATCGGTGGCGCGCACCCGCGGCAGCGCGTCTCGCTCGTCTCGGTTCAGCAATTCGGCATAGCCGATCGTTGCCCCGCCGGCGCCGTCGAAGCAGACTATGTGGCTGAGTTTCGGCAGATCGGGTCGCAGCCTTTCGACCATCTCGAGATAGAGGTTGGAGCGGAAGGCGCGGGAGAGCAGCAGCGCCTGGCTGTCCGATTGCTTCAGGGCGAAGGCGAGATCGTTCTGCCCATAGTGGCTGTTGAGCGGCACCATGACCATGCCCCCGAGCGCAAGGGCGAGCTGGGTCACCGGCCATTGCAGCCGGTTCTCCGCCAGCAGGGCCACATGATCGCCGGGCCGAAGGCCGAGGGCGAGCAATCCCCGGGCGAGGCTCTCTGCCTCGGCGAGCCAGCCGGCGAAGGTGAGGCGCCCACCGCTCAAGGGAAAGATCAGCGCCTCTTCGTTCGGGCGAAGCTCCGCCTGGTGGCGCAGGGCCGCGCCGGATGTCTCGAAGGGCGTCAGGTCGCGAAGATCCACTAGGCCTCCCGCAACAGCAGCCGCGCGATGATGTTGCGCTGGACCTCCGAAGCGCCTTCGTAGATCCGCAAGATGCGCGCGTCGCGGGCGAGGCGCTCGAGCGGCAGCCGCCGGCTGAACCCGTAGCCCCCATGGAGTTGAAGCGCGCGATCGGTGACGCGGCCGGCCGTCTCGCTCGCGGTCAGCTTGGCCATGGCGGCCTCGCGGGTGAAGGCCGCGCCGGATTGGCGCAGCGCCGCGGCGCGATAGGTGAGGAGGCGGGCTGCCTCGATCTCCGTCGCCATGTCGGCCAGCATCCATTGCACGCCCTGGCGATCGGCCAGAAGCTGGCCGTCGATCTTGCGCTCCCTCACCCAGTGGAGGGTTGCTTCCATGGCAGCCTCGGCGATGCCGAGCGCCATCGCCGCCACCTCGATGCGCCCGCGGTCCAGCACCCGCATGGCGGTGCGGAAGCCTGAGCCCGGCGCGCCCAGCCGCTGACTCGTCGGGATGCGGCAGTCGAGCGCGATCTCGAAGATATGGCCGCCGCGCATGCCCATGGTGGGCTCCGGTGGGCCGAAGGTGACCCCCACCGTGCCACGCTCCAGGATGAAGGCGTCAATGATGGGTCTCGGTCCGGGCTCGCCGCTTCGGGCGAAGAGGATGATGAAATCCGCCGCGCCCGCATTGCTGATGAAATGCTTCGTGCCCGTGAGATGCACGCTCTCCCCGGCCTGCACCGCCCGGGTCGTCATATCGGCAGGGCTCGAACCTGCCCCGGGCTCGGTCAGGGCGAAGGCGCCCAGAAGCCGGCCGGCGGCGGCATCCTGCAGATACCGCGTCTTCTGGGCGGGGCTGCCGGCCAGCAGGATTGCATCCGTCGCCAGGAAATGCGCCGTCACCATGGAGGCGGTCGCAGCACAGGCCCTGGCGATCTCCTCGACGGCGCCCACGAGGCCGAGGGCTGAGGCGCCGGTCCCGCCCCATTCCTCCGGCAGGTTCAGGCCCATGACGCCGAGGGCGGCAAGCCTCGGCAGATGTACGCCG
>DATBBO010000505.1:0-2174 GCA_036270995.1 Dongiaceae bacterium
TTTTCCCAACTGGGTCGACACCCAGGCCATCCACCCCGCCTGCAGCAGCCTGCGACAGGAGCTTGGCCTGCCGCCGGAGGCGGTGGTCGCGCTCTATTCCGGCAATATGGGTGAGAAGCAGGGGGTCGAGACCCTGGCCGAGGTCGCCCGGCTGCTGACGGGATCGCCGGTGATCCTGCTGCTGGCAGGAGCCGGGGCGGCGGAGCCCCGGCTTCGTGCGGCGACCGCCGGGTTCGCGCATGTCCGCTGGCTGCCTCTGCAGCCGGCGGCGCGCCTCAACGACCTGCTGAACGCCGCCGATCTCCATTTGCTGCCGCAGCGGTCCGATGCGGCCGATCTGGTGATGCCGTCCAAGCTCGCCTTCATGCTGGCCAGCGGCAGGCCGGTGGTGGCGGGGGCGGCGCCGGAAACGGCGCTCGCCCGCGCCATCGAAGGGGCGGGGCTTGCCGTTCCTCCCGGGGATGCCGGCGCCATGGCCGCAGCGGTGCATGCGCTGGCCAAGGACAGCGCACGGCGTCACGCCCTGGGCGAGAAGGCGCGAGCCCGTGCTCTCGCCGAATGGGATCGCGAGGCCATCCTCACCAGGTTCGAGAACGAGATCGACGCGCTGACGAAGACTTGAGTAGCGATTCGCAATATCGACCTTGACTATGTAGCAAAGCGCTACAAAGCTGCATTGATCTCGAGGTGAGGGAGATTGTGATGCTCGAACCGAATGTGACGATCCTGCGCGACGCGCAGGGCGAGGCTCAACACGCGATCCTGCCCTGGGATCAGTTCCAGGAGTTGATGCAAGCGGCAAAGGCCGGCGAACCGGCTGCCCAGATTGGTGAGCTTCAGCTTCCTCCTCAGGTCAGCCGGGGAATTGCCGAGGGCGCGCACCCGGTGCGCGCCTGGCGGGAGTATCGCAGCCTCAATCAGGGGCAGCTTGCCGCCGTGGTCGGGATCAGCCGCGCCTATCTCACGCAGATCGAAGGCGGAGAGCGCACGGGCACACTGGAGGTGACGGCGCGCATTGCCCGCGCGCTGGGCTGCCGGATCGAGCAGCTGATTGCGCCCGCCGAGGATTTCGCCGGACGGATCGCAGCCCTCGCGGCGATGCCCTCGAAGCTCAAGGATATCGTCGCGATGATCCCGCGCGACGCCTGGACCCGAAGGCCCGGCAATGGCGGCTTTTCGCTGGTCGAGCATGTCTGCCATCTGCGCGATATCGACGAGGATGGCTATCGGGAGCGCGTGGCGCGGATACTGACGGAAGTGCAGCCGAGCCTTCCCGACATCGACGGCGATGCCCTGGCCAGGGAGCGCGACTATCAGAGCCAGGACCTCGAGGCGGCGCTGTCGGCCTTCGCCGCCGCCCGCTGGCAGATCTCGGCGCGGCTCGCCAAGCTGACGCCGGAGGAGCGGCGCCGTACCGGCCTGATGGCCGCGATTCGGGAGATCACCATCGAGGGGGTCGTGGGCGCCATGCTGGCGCACGACTCGGAGCATCTCGACCAGCTGTCGGAGCTGCGCGGCGTGCTGGCCGGCTAATCCAGCCGGGGATCGACCGTCCGACGCAGGCGCAGCGCGGCCGTGAGAGCGACCCGCAGGGTCTGGGCCTTGCGGCGGCTGCCGTTCAGGGCGAAGACCGGCGACTCGCGGATCACCGTGCCGGACCAGTCATCGGCGATGATGAGGCCGACCTCGGCCGGGATCAGCGCCTGGGGAAACTCCGGCGCCACGGCGAAATAGAAGCGGTCGCAGAAATCGAGATATTCCTGCCATTTGTGATCGGTGCGGAAGTCGGTCACCGAGCTCTTGATCTCGACGATCGCCGTTCCGCCGGCGCCGTCGAGGGCGATGACGTCGACCCGGCGCCCATTGGTCAGCGAGAATTCCGTCAGCGCCGCATAGCCCAGATCCTCGAACAGGCGGCAGACGCCGCGGCAGAGCCGCTCGGCGATCCGGATCTCGGCGAGGCTCGCGCCGTCCGGCGCAGGGGACAAGATCGACATTCGCCCATTATAACCTGCCCATGCTTCGGCGCATCGCTCGGTTCTTGCTTTGTCTCATCACCGGATTCTTCATCTGGTCCTTCCTCCTCATCATCCTCTACCGCGACCTGCCGCCGCCGGTGACCCCGCTGATGCTGATCCGCTTCGCCGGAGGTGCCGGCATCGACAAGGAGTGGG
>DATBBO010000506.1:0-5214 GCA_036270995.1 Dongiaceae bacterium
GCGATCCTGCTGGCCCCGGCCCTGACGGCGCTGATGACCGCGCTGAACGAGGCGGCGCGCTGGGGCCTCGCCTCGCCGGCGCTGATCGCCTGTCTGCTGCTGGCGGTGGGTTTGCTGGCCGGCTTCATCTGGCGGGAGCTCAAATCGGAAAGCCCGCTGCTGGATCTCAGCCTCTTTCGCGATCTCGGCTTCTCCGCGGGCAATCTGGCAGGGCTGCTGGCCTCCGGGACTCTCTTCGGTGTGTTCTTCTTGCTCCCTTTCGCCTTCGAGCGGATCTACCGGCTCTCCTCCCTCGAGGCCGGGCTCAGGCTGACCGTGATTCCGATCATGATTGGCTGCTTCGCGCCGGCCGGCGGCAGGTTGTCGGACCGGTTGGGGCCTCGCGCGCTGACGGTGGGGGGCATGCTGGCGATCCTCGTGGGCCTTCTCCTGCTCCTCGCCGCGCTGGACGGATCACAGGACATGCTCTGGCTGGTCACCCTTGCTCTTGCCGTCTTCGGGGTCGGGCAGGGCCTGTTCACCGCGCCCAACAACAGCGCCATCATGGCGAGCGCCCCGCAGGGGGAGACCGGTGAGGCGGGCGGCCTCCTGAACCTCATGCGCTCCCTCGGCACCAGCACCGGATCGCCGCGGCGGCGGCGGTTCTCTCCTGGCGGCTGGCCGCGCTGCCCGGCCACGGCACCGGCACCCTCCATGCGCCGCGGGCCGATCTGATCGCCGCATCCCATGCGGTGATCGCGGTCTTCGCTGGCTTCGCCCTGATCGCCGGCGCCGCCTCGCTCCTCCGCGGACGGGGAGCGGCTTGACATATACGCGTTATAGGTATATTTTTATACGTTTAGCATACGAAAACGTAATTCGCTGCAGATTGTCTGCAGAAACAGGGACTGTGGCCGGTGGGTCACAGTTTTCTGGGGGCCTGAGGGGTCAGGGCGGCGCGGAGATATCGAAGGCGAAATATTTGTCGTTGATCTGCTTGAAGGTGCCGTTGGCGCGGATCTGGCGCAGCGCCTTGTTGAAGGCATCGAGCAGCCGGGTTTCGTCCTTGCGGACGGCGATGCCGGCGCCGGTTCCCAGGATATCCGGATCGGTGAAGGCGGGCCCGACGAAGGTGAAATCCTTGCCGCGATCGGTGTTGAGGAAGGATTGTGCGAGGGAGACAGAGTTCCCCACGACCAGGTCGATATTGCCCGCGACGAGATCCTGCAGCGTCGCATCGGCGCTGTCATAGAGCACCGGGACCGCCTGGTAGAACTTGCTGCGCAGCAGCTTCTCGTAGACGGTCCCGCGCTGCACGCCCACGCGCTTGCCCGCGAGGCCCGCCACTGAGATCTCGATATGGGCGTCCTTGGGTGCGATGAAGCGCGTCGGGGTGTCGTAGTAGGGATCGGTGAAGGCGATCTGCTGGCTGCGTTGGGGGGTGATGGAGAGCGAGGAGATGATGGCGTCGTAATCCCCGGCCTGGAGGCCGGGGATGATGCTGTCCCAGTTCTGGGTCATGATCTCGCATTTGGTCTTCATCTCGGCGCAGAGCGCTTTCGCGATGTCGACATCGAAGCCCGCCGCCTGGCCGTCCTTGTCGATGAAGTTGAAGGGCGGGTTGGCGCCTTCGGTGGCGATGCGCACCGCTTCCGGCGCTCCCGTGCTCGCGAGATACCAGTAGTAGCCCGCGCCCACGGCCAGCAGTGCTACCAGGATGATGAGGAGCTTCTTCATCGCCGGAAGGCGGGACGGCGACTGGATCGGCGCGGCATGGCTCAGCGCATGCCGCTCAGGAACTGGCGGCAGCGATCCGATTTCGGGTTGCCGAAGACGTCCGCCGGCGCACCTTCCTCCTCGATCCTGCCCTGATGCAGGAAGACGACATGGGAGGCGACCTCGCGGGCGAAGCTCATCTCATGAGTGACCACGATCATGGTGGTCCCCTCCACGGCGAGCTGGCGCATGACGCGCAGCACCTCGCCCACGAGCTCGGGATCCAGCGCCGAGGTCGGCTCGTCGAAGAGCATCACCTTCGGCTGCATGGCAAGCGCGCGCGCAATGGCCGCGCGCTGCTGCTGGCCGCCGGAGAGATGGCTGGGGTAATAGCCGCGCTTCTCGGCGATGCCGACCTTCGCGAGAAGCGCCTCGGCGCGCGCGATGGCCTCGGCCCGCGGGAGCTTCAGGACATGGATCGGCGCCTCGATGACGTTCTCGAGCACCGTCATATGCGACCAGAGGTTGAAGCTCTGGAAGACCATGGCGAGCTCGGCGCGAATGCGGTCGACCTGCTTGTTGTCGGCGGGCAGCGCATGGCCGGTCTTGGCGGTGCGCATCTTGATCAGCTCGCCCGCCACATAGACTCGCCCCGAATCCGGCATCTCGAGCAGGTTGATGCAGCGCAGGAAGGTGCTCTTGCCGGAGCCGGAGCTGCCGATCATGGCGATGACGTCGCCATCCCGGGCCGAGAGCGAGATGCCCTTCAGCACCTCGAGGGCGCCGAACTTCTTATGCAGGTCCTCGACGACCAGTGCGGGTGTGGTATCCCCCATCTTCCAAAGCCCTGCCTGCGGCGATGCCGGCCTTCAAAATGCCTATCGGGGCCCGTTCGGCCCTGCTTCCCCGTCGGGGTCGAGATTCGGCGGCTTTCCCGATGGGCGCAAGCGAAAAAACCGTACGGTCATGCGGCGAGCCGGGCCTTGAGACATGCGATATGTTCCGGCCCGATGCCGCAGCACCCGCCGAGGATCGAGGCGCCCTCGGCGCGCCAGGTCTCGGCCCAGCTGAGATAGCTGGCGGGATCCAGATCCTCGCGCAGCCGGGACAGCGCCGCATTGGCCTCGGCCTTCTTGGACTGGGGCGGGAAGGCATTGGCATAGACGCCGATCCGCGCCTCGCGCCCAGCGCGGGCGATCGCCTCGCGCGCCGCCGCGATCGCCGGCCCCATGACCTCGGGCTGGCTGCAGTTGAACAGCACCGCCTCGGCGCCGAGGGCAAGCGCCGCTTCGGCCGCCGCTCGCGCCGGCTCGCCCGAGCGCAGCCGGGGTGTCGCCGGGTCGTCGGTCTCGTCCTGGAGGGTGTAGGAGATCCAGAGCGGCTTGGCCGCGCGGGCCAGCGCCGCCCTCGCCGCGGTCTCGGCCTCGATGATCGAGCTCTGGGTTTCCGCCAGCCAGAGATCCGAATAGGGTGCCAGGCCCTCCGTCAGCACGGCGAGGATCTGCGGGGCGCGTGCGGGGTCGAAGAGATCCGGTCGGTAGGAGCCGAAAAGCGGTGGCAGCGACCCGGCCACTTTGACCGAGCGCCCGGCCGCGTCCGCGGCTTGGCGCGCGAGCCGGCCGGAGAGATCCGCCAGGCGCGCGCCATCGCTGGCGAAGCGCGCCTCGCCGATATGGAAGGGAACCAGGGCATAGCTGTTGGTGGTGATGACCTCAGCGCCCGCATCGATGAACTGGCGATGGGCCAGGGATACCGTCTCCGGCGCCTCCATGAGGGCAAGCGCCGACCATTCCGGCTGGCGGAAGGGCGCGCCCATGCGGGCGAGTTGGCGGCCCATGCCGCCATCGAGAAGGATCGTCTCAGACGTCGCACTCATGGGAATGACGAAGCTCCTTGCCCTTTGCCGCTTTCCCGCTTCGCGGGGGAGCGGCTAAGCCTCGCCGATCGACGCGCGCAGCCGGTCGTGGAAGTAGCGTACGCCTTCTTCTTGCTTGGGGCTCAGGGGGCCGCGATCGTAGGCGCCGGCTTTGAGGTTGCGCTGGGCGATCTCGCAGATGCCGAAATCCTCGCGCACGATATCGCAATTGATCTCGATCGACGCCTCGCGCGCCGCAGCGCCCTCGGGCGCGCTGTCGCGAAAATAGAAGTGATAGACGAGGTGGGCCCTGTCGGTGCTGACGGGCAGGATGCGCGAGGTGTTCATGCCGTCCGGATAGACCGAGAGGGTCATGTTCGGATAGGCCCAGAGCCAGATCCCGCCATAGATCGAGCCCTCGCGCTGCGGGGCCTTCATGACCACGACGTTCTCGCGCGGATAGGTCTCGAAGCGGCTGAAATCGATCTTGGCGTTGAGCCAGGGATGGATCGAGGGGATGTGGTAGCCCTCGACGAAGTTGTCCGTATAGGTCTTCCAGTTGCAGGCGATGTCGAACTCGACCTGCCTGACGCAGGTGAAGTCCTCCATCGGATATGGTTCCGTCAGCTCCGGCAACGCGCCCAGGCAATCGGCGAGCGGCGGTGCCTCGAGATCGAGATTGACGAAGAGAAGCCCGCGCCATTCGCCCACCTGGATGGGTAGCAGCGGGTAGTCCTTCTTGTCGAACCAGGGCGCCTCGCCGAAGGCCGGCGTGGCGCGCAGCCGGCCATCCGCCCCATAGACCCAGCCGTGATACTTGCAGCGCAGCACGTCGCAATGGCCGTGGCCGTCATCGAGGAAATGGCCGGCGCGATGGCGGCAGAGATTGTGGTAGCAGCGAAGCCCGCCCTCGCGGTCGCGGATGACGAAGACGCGCCAACCTGTGATCTCGACGGCGAGATAATCGCCTGGGTTTGGGAGATGCGAGACCGGCCCGATGAATTGCCATTCCCGGGCGAAGACCCGGCGGCGTTCGCGCTCGAAGATCTCCGGCGTGTGATACCAGGTGGCGGGAAGGGTGAGCTGCGGCTGTGCCTTGACGGGATAGTTCATGGCCGGATTTTCCGCTGCCGGCCCGCATTTGCCAAGGGCGTTCGGCCGGGCTTCAGCTTCCGAGCTTTGCGATCCGCGCCTCGAGTTGCTGGCGTTGGGAGCTGCCTTCCGGCATCAGCGGCAGGAGCTTCTGCCAGGCCGCCTTGGCGGCCGGCTTGTCGCCGCGCGCTTCGGCGATCAGGCCGGTGCAATAGAGGCCGAGGGGATTGTCGGGCGCGAGCTTGGTGAGCCGCGCGACCGCCGCCTCGAAATCGGCGGGCGCGGCGCCGCGCTCGGCCCTGGCGGCGCCGGCGGCGGCATAGGCGATCTGGGCATCGAGCCGGTCGGGGGCGCGCATCGATGCCTCATGCCAGGCGGCAAGGGCATCGTCAGGCCGGCCGAGCTTGTCATAGGCATCGGCCAGGCGGAGCCACCCGTCGATATCCTCGGGGTGATCCTTCAGCCGGGCCGCCAGCCCGGAGGCCATGCTGCCGATGAAGGCCGCGCGCTGTTCCGGTGTCATGGCGGCGGCCTTGGCCATGTCCTCGGCGGTAGGGCCCGAAGACGGCGCG